>JBPYES010000163.1:0-4873 GCA_051984825.1 Jatrophihabitantaceae bacterium | reverse complement strand
GTGGTGCAGAACAACTGTTATCTGATCAACGACGCGGTCTACCACCCGGGCGACTCCGTGATCGTCCCCACCAAGCCGGTGCGGCTGCTGTTGCTTCCCATCCACGCGCCGTGGTCGAGCACCGCCGACGCCATGGACTTCGTCGTGTCGGTGCGTCCACCAAGGGCGATCCAGATTCACGACGCACTGCTCAACGAGCACGGGTTGTCGTTCGTGGAGGCCCACGTGACCCGCATCGGCGGCGAACACGGCGTGGAGTACACGCACGTGAACGCTACGTCGACCGTGGACATCTGACGTATCAGATCGGCGCATACCGGGCTCCGGTAAGGCATGCCCGGGATGACACCGACGTCACGAACTGACGTCACGATGATGTATCTGATCCACGACGCGATCCGCCGGGATCTTGATCGTCTCGAGGATGTGCTGCACCAGCTGGCCTCCATGCACGCGGGGCCGCCGCGCCGCGCCATGATCGTCGCGCTCGACCGTACCTGGGCGGACCTCGACCGGTACCTGCACGAGCACCACACGGTCGAGGACGAATGGCTGTGGCCGGCGCTGCGCCGAGCGTGCCCGCTCACCGGCGAACTGCTCAACGAACTCGAGAGTGAGCACGCAGCTGTGCAGCAGCTGACGCGCGCGTGCCGGTCGGCGTTGGTCCGCGCTCTGACGTATTACCCCACGTTCGAGGACGCGACGCGCGCGGCCGACGCGATGGGCGCCCTGCGCGGCGAGCTGCGGGCACACCTCGAGCACGAGGAGGGCGCCGCGCTGCCGTACGTCGTCGACCACCTGGGTCCGCAGTGGGCCGCATTCGAGGCACGCCAACGCAAGGCAGCCGGCCGTTCCGAGCTGACACGGTTCCTGCCCTGGGTCCTCGACGACGCCGATCCGGTGCGCGCGGACTGGCTGCGCGACCAGGTGCGGACGCCGGTTTACGCGGCCGGCGCGATGTTCCTCCGGCGCCGGCAACGCAGAGTCGCTGCACTGCGCGAGATGTGATACTGCGGGCGTGGACGCCCACGAACTGCTCACCAGGCATCCGATCGTCGACGGGCACAACGACCTGCCGTATGTGCTGCGCGAGCAGGTGGGCTACGACCTGACCCGTTGCGACATCGGGACGCGGCAACCGCAGAACCACACCGACCTGCCCCGCCTCGCCGAGGGTGGGGTCGGCGGGCAGTTCTGGTCGGTGTACGTCCCGGGGACGTGGTCCGCGGAGCGGGCCGTCATCGGCACCCTGGAGCAGATCGACTTCGTCCACCGCATGGTTGCCGCGTATCCGGATCGGCTCGCGCTGGCGCGTACCGCCGACGACGTAGAAAGTGCTTACCGGAACGGCAAGATCGCATCACTGCTCGGTGCCGAGGGTGGCCACTCGATCGCGTCCTCGCTGGGCGTGCTGCGGACGCTGTACGCGCTCGGCGTGCGGTATATGACACTCACGCATAACCACAACGTGCCGTGGGCGGACGCCGCCGCCGATGCGCTGCGGCTTGGCGGGCTGTCGCCGTTCGGGCGCGACGTCGTCCATGAGATGAACCGCCTCGGGATGCTTGTCGACCTGTCGCATACCGCGCCGGGCACCATGCACGACACGCTCGAAGCGACCGCCGCGCCGGTGATCTTCAGTCACTCCGGCGCCCGAGCCCTGGTCGACCACGTGCGCAACGTCCCGGACGAGGTGCTCACGGCGCTCGCGACCAACGGTGGCGTTTGCATGGTGGCGTTCGTTCCGTCGTTCGTCTCGGCCGAATACCGCACGTGGGACCGTGCCGTGATGGACGACATGGAGGCGCGCGGCGAGGACCCCCTTGACTGGTCGGCACACATGGCGGCGGGCAATCGTTGGGCAGCCCACGATCCGCGTCCGCCCGTGACGCTGGCAGATGTCGCCGATCACATCGAGCACGTGCGTGAAGTGGCAGGCGTTGAACACGTCGGCATCGGCAGCGACTACGACGGTCACCCGGTCATGCCGTCCGGGCTGGAGGACGTGTCGTGCTATCCGGCGCTGATCGCCGAGCTGCTCAGCCGAGGCTGGTCGGAGGCAGATCTTGCCGGGCTCACCCGCGGCAACATCATCCGCGTGCTGCGTGACGCTGAGAGCGCCCGGTATGGTGATTGGTATGGCGACGGTCAAGGTCACGATCACGCTCGAGGAGTCTCAGCTTGAGCAGATCCGGGCTTTGGTCGAGGAGGGCGCAGCGCGCAGCGTGTCCAGCTTCGTTCAGCACGCAGTGGCCACCGGTCTAGACGATGCAGCTGTCTGGGCGCAGATGCTCGACGAAGCGCTCGACGAGACGGGTGGGCCGCTCACGAAAGAGGAGATCGCGTGGGCTGAGGATGTCATCTGGGTGAAGCCACGCAAGCGTCGTCGCTCCGGGGTGACATGAATCCGTCAGTAGGTGTGACCCTGGACGCTGGTGGCTTGATCGCGGTGGATCGCGGCAACCGTGAGGTACTCGCGACGCTCGCGTTGATCAGGCAGTGGTCGGGCACGGTGACTGTTCCGGCTACTGCGCTTGCCCAGGCGATGCGGAACCCTTCTCGGCAGGTCCGGCTGATTCGGCTCGTCCGCCAGACCACGACGAAGATCGTCGATCTCAATCGAGCTGACGCGATTGCGGTTGGACGCATCCTGGCGGGCACGCGCACGTCCGACATCGCCGACGCGCACGTCGTGCTGAGCGCACGCCGGGTCGGACAGGCCATCGTGACCAGCGATGCTGCCGGCCTCCGGCGGCTTGATCCGACGATCCGCTTGGTAGAGATCTAGGCGCTGATCCACTCGGTGGAAACCGTTACGGCGTCGAGGGCCTCGGGATCGGGCTCCACGCCGAGGCCGGGACCGGTCGGCACTCGCACGTGACCGTCCTCGAGCACGAACGGGTCGGTGATGTCACGGGAGTAGTAGCGATCCGAGGCAGAAGTGTCACCCGGCAGCGTGAAGTTGGGAAGCGCCGCAAGGGCGACGTTGGCAGCCCGGCCGATGCCCGTCTCGAGCATGCCGCCGCACCACACTGGCACGCCATGCGCGGCGCATACCTCATGGATGCGGCGTGCCTCCAGGTAGCCACCGACCCGTCCCGGCTTGATGTTGACGATGCGCGTCGCGCCGATACTGATGGCATGCACGGCGATCGCCGCCGAGGTGATCGACTCGTCCAGGCAGATCGGCGTGCGGACCAGCCGGGCCAGCTCGGCGTGTCCCGCGATGTCGTTCTCCGGCAGCGGTTGCTCGATCAGCAGCAGGTCGAACGCATCGAGCCTGGCCAGCTGCCTTGCGTCGGCCAGCGTGTACGCGGTGTTCGCATCGACCTGGAGCAACAGCTCGTCGCCATAGCGTTCGCGCACGGCACGAACCGGGGCGACGTCCCAGCCCGGTTCGATCTTCAGCTTGATGCGCAGATAGCCCGCATCCAGGTAGCGGTCGACCGCGTCGAGCAATTGCGGGACCGAGTCCATGATCCCGACGGATACCCCGGCCGGGACGGCCTCGCGCACGGCGCCGAGGAATGCGCCGAACGACATGCCCGCGAGCCGCAACTGCGCGTCGAGCGTCGCGCATTCCAGCGCCGCTTTGGCCATGGCATGCCCCTTGATATGGGCAAAAGCCCGCTCGGCGCGATACGCGTCGGGCTCGGGGAGGGCTAGTAGCGCCGGCACGAGGAAGCGGCGCAGCACGTCTGCCGCCCCGTCCGCGTACTCGGACGAATACAGCGGCTTGGCCGCGGCGACGCACTCGCCCCATCCCTCGGCATCTGTCGCCACGACCCGGACCAGCACCACCTCGCGGTCGAGTTCGGTACCGAACGACGTGCGGAACGGCGCGACAAGGGGCATGGCGATTCGACGCAGTTCGACGCCCTCGAGCTTCATGTGCCCGCCTCCAGGAGATACCGGCCGTCCCCGGATATCCCGGCGATGCGATAGCCGTGCTGCTGTGCGTCCATCATTGCGTCCCGAACCGCCATACGCCAGCGTACGGCCAGCTCTGAATCGCGTATACGCAATTCCTCGATGTCAAGAGGTATCGCCACGGTAAGCGGGCGATCGACACGGCGTCCGGGCAGGGGGAGCTCACCGGCGCGATCGAGCAGGGCCACCCGGTCAGCGAGGTCCGGTACCGGTGGCGGCTGGGCATCGAGGTGCCACATGACGTAGAGGCGGTCGCTCGCATTGCCCGCATTGACGGCGTCGCGCATCGGGCCGTAGAAGTCGGGAAGATACTCGACCGCGGTGGCGCCGAGCGTGTGCAGGTTGAAGTGGGCGTTGCGGGCGATCAACGGGTCGAATGTCCAGCTGATCGCGGTGCGTCCGCGAGCCAGCGCCCAGTCGCGCTGGTGCAGCTTGAGCGCGCGCCCGACGCCACGGCCGCGCTGGTCGGAGGCGATACCGGTGACGTGCGAGTGCAGGTGCCCGTCGGCGGCGAAGAATCCGACGGACGCGCCGACCAGGCGGTTGCCGTCGTAGGCGCCGGCGACATAGCTGCCGATGTGGGCCAGCGCGCGCATCGTGCCAGGGTCCACCACGTGCTCGTCGCCCGTGCCCCAGATGCGGTCGAGCAGCGCCGCGGCATCGTGCATTGCGGCCGCGTCGGTCAGCTCAGTGATCTTCATGGGAGCAGATCGGGCTCGTCGATGACATAGGACTCCCTACCTGACAGGTAATCGCGACGCTGCCGCCGCGGGGTTAACGTAGCTCGGCATGACCACGGCGGTGTCCCGATCCCCTGTCGGAGAGCTGCTGCGGCAGTGGCGCGAGCGCCGCCGCATCAGCCAGCTCGACCTGTCCATCGAGGCCGACATCTCCACCCGGCACCTGAGCTTCGTCGAGACGGGACGCTCCCGGCCCAGCCGCG
>JBPYES010000162.1:0-3797 GCA_051984825.1 Jatrophihabitantaceae bacterium | reverse complement strand
CCCGTGACGCCTGAGCGGTGTGCGCCCGCACGTGGGCCGAGAACTAGAAGCCCCGTCCCAGGGCAGCGGGCTCGATGATCGATCTGCACACCCACTCGACGGCGTCGGACGGCACTGATCGGCCCGCTGAACTGCTGGCGAAAGCCGCCGCCGCTGGCGTGTCGGTGCTCGGGCTGACCGATCATGACACGACGGCCGGCTGGGCCGAGGCGGTGGCGGCGCTGCGCGGTGGCATGACGCTGGTGAGCGGAACCGAGTTCTCCTGCGTTTACGCCGGACGGGGCGGCGAGCGGATCAGTCTGCATCTGCTCGGCTACCTCTTCGACCCCGATCATGACGGATTGCGAACCGAGATGGCGCGACTACGGGCAAGCCGACTCGGTCGCAGCCGCGCAATCGTCGACAGGCTGGCCGCCGACGGCGTCCCCATCACGTGGAACGAGGTCGCCCAGACGGCTCAGGGCAGCCCGATCGGCCGGCCGCATATCGCGCGGGTGCTGGTGGCAAGAGGTGTGGTGCCAACCATGAACGAGGCGTTCCGGCAGTTGCTGTCCGGATCGTCGAAGTATTACGTCCCGAAGGCGGATAGCGACGTGTTCGATGCCATCGCGCTGATCCGCGCCGCGCGCGGCGTGACCGTGTTCGCCCACCCGCTCGCCCGGCGCCGGGGCGCGGTGGTGGGCGAGGACGTGATCGCGGCGATAGCTCAGGCCGGCCTGCACGGCATTGAGATCGACCACCCGGACCACGCGCCGGAAGACCGGATGCGCCTGGCGTCACTTGCCCGCGAGGTGGGCCTGGTGGGCACCGGCTCGTCGGACTACCACGGCACGAACCGGGTGATCCGGCTCGGAGTGTGCAGCACGAACCGCGCCGCGTATGAGGAACTGTTCAGTCACGAGACGGCCCGCGAGCCGGTTACCGGCTAGGCACTACCGTGGCGTCATGAGATGCGTCCGCCTGCTGCTCGCCACCGCGGCGAGCCTGGGCGTGCTGGCCCTGGCTACCCCGTCAGCTGTCGCGGCCGACCCAGTGGGCGACGCCGAAGCGACACTGCGCACCCAGAGCCTCTACGTCGACCCAAGCGTCAGCGGGTACGTCAAGGTCAATCAGGACGCGGTAGTCAGCGCGCTTCCGGACGGCGTGAAGATTGCCGTACTGCCGCTCGACAGCGGAGACGCGACGGTGCTTGCCGGGAAGATCGGCAGCGCGATCGACCCGGCCGCGAAGGTGGTCGGCGTGTTCACCGCGGCTCCGCATCAGTTTGCGTTCGGTGCGGGATCGTCGGCGTACTGCCCGGGCTGGGCCGGTGAGCGGGCGGCATCCGCCCTGGCGGCGAATCGGGCGCAACTGGTCAAGACGCATGACATCACGAGCCTGCTCACCGACTTCGCGAACAGCGTCAAGTCCGGGCCGGCCGTCGGGTCGAGCGCCTGCGGCGGCGCCGCAGCGGCCTCCGGAGCGAAGAAGAACTCCGGCGGCAGCGTGTGGCCGTGGATAATCGGCCTCGGCGTCGTCGGGGCCGGAGGCATCGGCGGGCTGGCGTGGTATCGGCGGCGGCAGCGCAAGCGCGAACTCGAGACGGCACGCGCCAAGGTCATGCCGTACTACGACCGGCTGGCGAACGAGGTCAACACGATCGAGCCCGCTGGCAACGACGTCGCCGTTCGGGCAATGGCCGACGCGTCCGAACGCTACGAAGCTGCGGGCATGCTGGTCGACACGGCCGACTCGGTGGAGAAGTACGCCCAAGCCCGGCGAGCCACGCTGGAAGGCCTGTACGCCGCGCGGACAGCCCGCAAGGCGCTCGGCCAGGACGAGGGTCCGCCGCTGCCCCCTATTACCGACACGGTCGGCGACCAGCTCAGCGAGCCGCAAGAAGTCAGCGTGCAGGGCAAGACGTACCAGGGCTACCCCGATTACCGGCCCGGCGCGCCCTACTACTACGGCGGCGGGTACGGCGTGCCAGGCGGTTGGTACGGGACGCCGTTCTGGGAGACCTTGCTGATCGGCAGTGTGCTGTCCGGCGGGTTCGGCGGCTGGGGCGGCGGCGGATACGGCGCAGGCTACGACAGCGGCTACGAGGCGGGCCGCGACTCTGTCGACACCTCATCGGGCACCGGCGGTGACTGGGGAGGCGGCGGCGGCGACTGGAGCAGCGGCGGCGGCGGCGATTGGGGAGGCGGCGGCGGCGACTGGGGAGGCGGCGGTGGCGGAGACTCGGGCGGCTCCTGGTAGCGCCGAGCAGTTGTCGCTTGCCGGCATGCCCCGCCGGCTGTTCGCCTGTACGCCATCACGGCTGGCCAGCTTCGACTGCCCGCGCCGCTACCGGATGACCTACCTCGACCGCCCGGCGCCGCCGCGCGGAGCGCCGTGGGCACACAACACGCTCGGCGCCGTCGTTCACGTCGCGCTGCACCGCTGGTGGCGGCTGGGCCGTCGCGATCGCACGCCGGCGAACGGCAGCCGGCTGGTGGACTGGAACTGGCAGTCGGACGGGTTCCGGGACGAGACGCAATCAGCCACCTGGCGTGGCATCGCGCGGCGGTGGGTGGAGCGCTACGTCGGCGAGCTCGACCCGGACGACGAGCCGGTCGGCGTCGAGCGCATGGTCGCGACCACGACCGAGCGGCTCGCCGTCTCCGGGCGCGCGGACCGTATCGACGACCGCGCGGGTGAGCTCGTGATCGTCGACTACAAGACCGGCCGTAGGCCGTTGACCGACGACGATGCGCGCGGCTCGCAGGCCCTCGCCCTGTACGCGCTGGCCACCCGGCGCACGCTGCGCCGCGACTGCCACCGCGTCGAGCTGCATCACCTGCCGAGCGGGGACATCGCCGGCTTCACGCACACCGCCGAGACGCTCTCGCGGCAGGTCGTCCACGCGGAGGCGACCGCCGACGACATTGTGGCCGCTACCGACGCGCTCGAGGCGGGCGCGCATCCCGACGACCTGTTCCCGCCGGCGCCGTCTCCGGCGTGCGCGTGGTGCGATTTCCGGCGGCACTGCCCGGAAGGTCAGGCGGCGTCACCCGACGTCGAGCCGTGGGACGGGCTCGACGCCGAACTCGCCGGCGTCACCAGCTGAGCCCGTGCCATCGCGCGCCGGTAGTGCGGGCCGTGCTGCCAGGTCTCCGGAAGTGCCGCCACCGCAACGCGAGCGGCACGCATCCCGGCGTGCGTCGCGATGCCTGCACCCGGCACGGGTGGCAGCCGGTACAGCTGCCGCGCCCACCCCGGCAATAGCCCGACCGCCAGCGTCGCAAGCGTCGTCCAGCCGGCGCGAGCCGGCACCGTCCAGCGACGTGGCACCGGCAGCGGCGGCCCGATCACGACGCGCGCGGCCTCCTGCGCCTCGGAAGTAAGCCGCAACCGAGGTCGCATCGCGGCGAAGTAGCCGTCGATGTCGGCGACGGTGTGCAGCGCCAGCCGGGCCGGCACACCCACCAGCCTCGCGGCGCGGACCTGCTCGGCGACGTAGGTGTCAGCATCGCCCGATGAGAGCCGTACGCCGGCGTATCGTGCGGCCGTCAGGAACGACGAGACCTCGCAGGCGTGCACCCAGGCAAGCTGTTCGCGATCAGTCACGCCGAGGCGGCGATGCACCTCCCGCACGTGTGCAGCTGCGGCATCCACCTCCGCGGTCGTGCCGAAACTGACCGTCGCCACATAGATCACCGTGCGCTGCAAGCGCGCCCACGGGTCGTCCTGGAACGACGAGCGCTCGTACAGGAGCCGCATCGCCTCTGGATGCAGCGCCTGCAACAGCAGCGCGCGCAGCCCGCCCACCATCGTCA
>JBPYES010000161.1:0-3165 GCA_051984825.1 Jatrophihabitantaceae bacterium | reverse complement strand
CGAGCCGGGGACGCAAGCCAAGACCGAGCGAACTGCCTCCGTCGCTGCCGTTCTAAAGCCCGACCGAAGCGAACCGCAGGCCGGCGACGCAAGCCGAGACCGGACGAACTGCCTCCGTCGCTGCCGTTCTAAAGCTGAGGCAAGCTACGAGTCGATAACCCGGCCACGGCGGCGGTAGTCCTCGACGTAGTCGAGGAGTGCCCTGCCGCGGGGGCGGCGACCGGGCTGGATGTCGCAGGACCCGACTTTCGACTCCTGGATGTGCACGTTCGGATCTAGCGTGACGGGGAGCAATTCGTTGGCGGCGTCGCCGCGGACGACGCCGTTCGGGCCCCAGTGGTACGGCAGCCCGATCTGGTGCACCGTACGTCCATGTATGGTCAGTGGCCGGACCCGGTCGGTCACGACCACGCGAGCCTCGATTGCCGTGCGCGCAGTGACAATCGTCGCCCATCCGAGGTGCTCCAGGCCGCGTTCGTAGGCCAGCTCGGGGCTGACCTCGCAGAACATCTCCGGTTGCAGCTCGGCCAGGTACGGCAACCACCGACTCATCCCGCCCGCGGTGTGGTGCTCGGTAAGACGGTACGTGGTGAACACGTACGGGAAGACGTCACTGTCCGGCGGGTGATACGGATTGTCCTTGCGTGGGAAGCGACTCCGAGCCGGGTTGGCGCGCTGCTTGTAGAGCAGGTTGTCGAAGTGCGACTCCTCCGGCTCGTAGTGCGTGGGAAGCGGCCCGTCGGTGAGACCGCTCGGCACGAACAGCCACGCCTTTCCGTCGGCCTGCATGATGAACGGATCGATGCCGGACAGGGCTTGCTGCGCGCGGGCACCCTCGGGGGGCCGGTAGTCGGGCGGCTTGCCGGCCTCGAAGTCGGGGACGTCATGGCCCGTCCATTTCTGCTGCTCGGCGTCCCACCAGACGTACGCCTTGCGCTCGCTCCACGGCCGGCCCTCCGGGTCGGCGGAGGCGCGGTTATAGAGGATGCGCCGGTTCGCCGGCCATGACCACGCCCACTCCGGCGCGACCCAGCTCTGCTCACGGCCAGGCGTGCGGCGCGCTGCCTGGTTGACGCCGTCCGCGTTGACGCCGCAGTAGATCCAGACGCCGCAACGCGTGCTGCCGTCGTCCTTCAATTGCGTGAACGTCGAGAGCGGCCGGCCGTCGGCGTCGAAACCGTTGATCTCGCCGAGTACTGCTTCAGCGCGCGGCTCCTCGAGCCGGCCCTCGGTCGGGTAGTCCCAAGTCAGCTCGAGCAGTGGGCGGTCGCGTGGGTCGCTCGACCCAGCGAGTTTCTGCCGGATGATGCGGCCGAGGTGGTAGTAGAACCAGAGATCGCTGCGGGCATCGCCAGCGGGCTCAACCGCCTTGTGGTGCCACTGCAACAGCCGCTGCGTGTTGGTGAAGCTGCCGTCCTTCTCGGTATGAGCCGCCGCGGGCAGGAAGAACACCTCGGTCTTGATGTCCTCGGTGTGCAGCTCACCGGTCTCGATCTCCGGGCCGTCCTTCCACCAGGTAGCGCTCTCGATAAGGGAGAAGTCGCGCACCACCAGCCAGTCGATGTTCGCCAGACCGAGGCGTTGCAGCTTGGCGTTCGCCGAACCAACGGCGGGGTTCTCCCCGACGAGGAAGTACCCACCACCGCCCTCGTCGACCTGCCGCATCACGGTTGGGTAGCTGCTGTGATCGCCGGTGAGCCGGGGAAGGTAGTCGAAGCAGAAATCGTTGTCGGCGCTCGCCGCATCGCCCCACCACGCCTTGAGCAGGCTGACGAGGTAGGAGGCCATGTTGCCCCAGAATCCGTTTACCGCAGCGTCAGCGACGACAAAGTCGTCGAGCGTCTCGTGCTCGTGGGCGTGTGGCATGGGTATGTAGCCGGGTAGCAGGTCGAACAGCGTCGGGATGTCGGTGGATCCCTGGATGGAGGCGTGGCCGCGCAGCGCCATGATGCCGCCGCCGGGACGTCCGATATTGCCGAGCAGGGTCTGCAAGATCGCGGCGGTCCGGATGTACTGAACGCCGACGGTGTGCTGCGTCCACCCGACGGCATAAACGAATGCGGACGTGCGCTCGCGCCCGGAGTTGCTCACCAGGGCGTCGGCAACCTTGTGGAACAGCTCCGGCGGGACGCCGCAAACCTCTTCCACCACCTCGGCCGTGTAACGCGCGAAGTGCCGCTTGAGCACCTGGTACACGCACCGCGGGTGCTGAAGCGTCTCGTCGCGTTCCGGCTCGCCCCCGACCCTGGCGCCGCCGGCGCCGGCCGTCTCGCCGCGCGCCGACTGTGCGATCGCGACGCGGTGCTCGTAGTCGGTGTCGCGTGCCCCGGCCGCGGCCGCTACATCGCTGCCCTCGTATTGCCAGCTTGTCGAGTCGTAATGGCCGGTCTCGGGATCGAAGCCGGAGAACAGCCCGTCGAGGTCTTCGGTGTCGCGGTAGTCCTCGCGCAGGATGGCTGCGGCATTGGTGTAGGCGACGACGTAATCGCGGAATTCGTGCCCGCCGGACAACACGTAGTTGACGAGTGCGCCGAGGAACGCGATGTCGGAGCCGGCGCGCAGCGGTACGTGGATGTCGGCCATCGCGGACGTGCGAGTAAACCGCGGATCGACATGGATGATCGTCGCGCCGCGCGCTTTCGCTTCCATCACCCACTGGAACCCGACCGGATGGCACTCGGCCATGTTCGAGCCCTGGATGACGATGCAGTCAGCGTTCTGCAGGTCCTGCTGGAAGGTGGTCGCGCCGCCGCGGCCGAACGACGTTCCCAAACTGGGAACTGTCGAGGAGTGTCATATGCGGGCCTGGTTCTCGATCTGGATCGCGCCCATCGCCGTGTACAGCTTCTTCATGAGGTAGTTCTCCTCGTTGTCGAGGGTCGCTCCTCCGAGGCTGGCGATGCCCAGGGTGCGGTTGACGCGCTTGCCGTCGCTCTCGTCCTGCCAGAATTCGCGCCGCGTCTTGATCACCCGATCAGCGATCATGTCCATCGCGGTGTCGAGGTCGAGGTATTCCCAGTCGGTGCCGTATGGACGCCGGTACCGCACCCGGTACTCACGGGCCGTGCCCGTGGTCAGCTGCAGGCTGGCCGATCCCTTCGGGCACAGCCGGCCGCGGCTGATCGGGGAGTCGGGGTCGCCCTCGATCTGCACGACCTTCTCGTC
>JBPYES010000160.1:0-14293 GCA_051984825.1 Jatrophihabitantaceae bacterium | reverse complement strand
GCGGTGGGATGGGCACCGCACACCGACCAGGCAGCTGTGTCGAAGATCTTGGTCAAGTTGCGGCCGGGCACAGACGTGGCGGCCGCCAAGGAAGCCATCACCGCGGCGACCAGCGACTACGGCGCGCCCCGGGTCCAGGACCGGGCCGCGTACCGCTCCAGTGCCACATCGGGCGTCAGCACGTTCCTCGGGCTGATCTACGTGATGCTCGCCCTGGCGATCGTGATCGCGCTGATGGGCATCAGCAACACCCTGTCGCTGTCCATCCATGAACGGACCCGGGAGCTCGGCCTGCTGCGAGCTGTGGGCCAGACCCGGGCACAAGCGCGGGCCATGGTCCGCTGGGAGTCGGTGCTGGTCGCAGTGTTTGGGACCGTCGGCGGCATCGGGCTGGGCGTGCTGCTCGGCTGGTCGGTCGTGAAGGCGGCCGGCAGCACGACGCTGTCGGTGTTCTCGGCACCGCCGGCGCAATTGCTGGCGTTCGTTGTGGTCGGCGCCGTGGCGGGCACGCTCGCAGGTGTACGTCCAGCCCGGCGCGCCGCGCGACTGTCCGTCCTGCGGGCGATCAGCGCGGAGTAGGGGACCGCAAGTGCCGTTCTGCAGCATGGCGTGCCATAGTGCACGCCATGCTCATACTCACGAGTAGGACTTCTTCGATCGCGGTGGCCTGTATCGCGCTCGCCCTGGTCGCGACCTCGTGCAGCAAGGTCGACCGAACTGCCCAGCAGAACAGCGTGCGCTCCGCGGGCACGGTGACCTTGAAGCAGGACTGCACGCCGCAGCTGTGCGACGGGCAGCGCGACGGCGCCGCCATCCAGATCAAGGTTCCCGCTCGTAAGAACTGGAACGGCACGCTGGTCATTTGGTCACATGGCTACCGCAATGCCGGACCCGTCCCGACCGACCCCACAAATCCCAGTTCTCCGATCCAACAGCCCGACACGAGCGCGCAAGCCGGGCCCAGCGACGAAGTCATCAACGATCTTGTTAGTCAGGGCTATGCGCTGGCCGGTTCGGCGTTCAAGACGAACGGCTGGGATGTCCAGGACGGCGTGGCGGCGGACAAGGACCTGTACAGCTACTTCAGCGACACGTTCGGCAAGCCGCGTCGCGTCTACATCTGGGGCCCGTCGCTCGGCGGGCTGATCACGGAGACGCTCGCCGAGACCCATCCGGACTGGGTGTCGGGCGTCGCGCCGCTGTGCGGGGTGCTCGGCGGCACGAACCTGAATCTCGACCTCGCGCTTGACGTGGCGTACGCGGTCAAGACGCTGATCTACCCACCGTTGCAGCTCACCGAGTTCGCGTCCGAGGCGGATTCGGTCGCGCAGTGGCAGGCGGCATCCCAGGCAGTCGTGGCGAAGGCGTCGCAGGGCGGCGCTGCGGGGATCGCCGATCTGCTCGTGATCGCGGACCTGGCAGGCGCACCCAGCAAGACCGACAAGTACGACGGGCACGACACGACGTCGATCGGCCAGGCCTACGCGCAAAGCATCATCACCGCCCTCGGCTATGGCACGTGGGGCCGCTACGACATCGAGCAACGCGTCGGTGGTAATCCGTCACAGAACGTCGGTGTGAACTACGCGACTCGTCTGTCGGATGCCGACCGGACCGCGATCGACACCGTCGCCCCGGGGCAGCTGAACGGCATCCTCGCCAAGTTGGAGGCCGGCACGCGGGTCAGCGCGGACGAGGCAGCCCGGGCCAAGGCCGACCAGCTCGGCAACCCGACGGGAGACATCCAGCATCCGACGATCACCATGCACACCGAGAACGATCAGCTCGTCCTGGTGCAGAACGAGAACGTCTTCGCGCAACGCGTCAGCCAGCAGCCGGACGCGAAGGGGCAGCTGGTGCAGCTGTTCACCGCACCGCCGTCCCGCTACGCCACGGCGCCGTATGGAGCCGGACACTGCAACTTCACCACGACCGAGCTCGTTGGCGTGATGACCCTGCTGGACAACTGGGTGCGTTACGGCCAGTACGCCGGGCCGGGCGCTGCAGCGAAGGTCTTCGACTACAGCGTGGACAACGCCGACGCCTCGGCGAACACCCCGGACAAGCAGGCGAACGGGACCGCCGAGACCGGGTACGACCCGGTCTTCGTCCCGGGACCCTGGCCGGCGGCGACAACGCCTTAGCGGTACTGGTCGACCAGCCGCCGCATGTTCGCGCCTTCAAGTGCGGCGGCCAGCGATACCAGCACGATCGACCCGGCGACCATGGTCACGAGTATTTGCACGATGGAGTTGTGCCACCACAAGACGATGCACATCGTCTCCGCGACCAGGACGCACCAGACGAGTACCGCCAGCCGGCGATCGTGCACGGCCAACCCCGCGTAGACGCCGAAGAGCACGCCGGCAAGCAGCGCACCTTGCGCTGCGAACAGCCAAGCGAGGCTCGCCACGTCTTGGTAGGCCTCGCCCAGCATTAGCGGTACGAGCGGCGCGCATATGGCAGCGAAAGCGATCCCTAGGCCGCCGAGTCCGGCGAGCAGGACGGCACCCCGCCGGAGGATGGCGGGGCGGCGGTGTGCGCTCGTCAGCCGTGGATACGTGACGGTTGCGATGAAGCTCGGCCCCCAGAACGCCGCCTTGGTGATCAGGTTTCCGCCGGCGTAGAGGCCGGCCTCGTGGTGCGGGAGATAGTGCCTGGCGAGCAGGAGGTCCAGGTTTGCCAGCACCAGAACCCCGAGCACCGCGCCGGCGTCACGGGCCAGGACCGCGAGGGTGCGCTGCTCCAACGGGGCCCAGCGCAGGTGTGCCGTAGCCGGAACTGCCACCAGCACGACGACACCGGTGAGAACCGTGGCCAGCGCGAGTGACGTCGCGACACCACCGTGGAGCGCGGCCGCGCCACATCCGGCGAGGAAGCGCGCGGCCTGGACCAGAACAAGCACCACGCCAAGCGCGTGGAAGCGATGACGTCCCTGCAGGACACCTTGGCATCCGAACGCCACAGTCGACGGCACGAGCAGCGCCGCGAGCCACACGAGCGCCGCCCACGAGCTGATATGCAGAAATGCCCGGAGGGCCGGCGCGCACACGAGCACGATCAGTCCGACGGCGACGGCGAGCTGAATGGACTGCCACAACAGCCGGCCGTCGCCGTCGGGCGAGTAGTTGTGCTGCGCGATGCGCCGGGCAATGAACGCCTGCAGCGCGGTACCGGGAACGGATGCGACGAGAGCGACTCCCAACAGCGCACCGAGTTCACCGAAGCCGGACGGGCCTAGTGCGTGGGACATGATCAGGTTGAAGCCGTAGCCGAGCAGGTTGGCCACCACGGTGGCGACGGCGACGAACGTGTCCGTGCGCCACTGTCCGGGAGCGGTGGTCGCGGCGGGCTTCTGTGTTTCGGAGCTCATAGTGGCAGCCGCCGAAACAGGGTGCGGGGAACGTGCCGGAGCATCGCCATCACGTAGCGGAGAGGCCCGGGCACCCATACCGTCGCCGTGCCGCGGCGCAGTGCGCCGCTGATGGCGGCCGCGACAGCCTCGGGCGTCGTGGACAGCGGCGCCGGGCGCAGGCCGGCGGTCATCTTCGTCTTCACGAATCCGGGACGCACCACGATCACCGATGCTCCGCTGCCGCAAAGCTCATCGCCGAGCCCGGTGGCAAGCGCATCGAGGCCGGCCTTGGCCGAGCCGTACACGAAGTTGGAGCGGCGCGGCCGTTCAGCTGCGACGGAAGACAGGACGACCAGCGTGCCGTGCCCCTGACATCGCAGTGCGTCCGCCGCTGCCAGGCAGGCGGCGAGTGCTCCGACGTAATTGACCTGTGCGTTGTCGAGCGCGATTTCCAGGTGCTGCAGCGCCTCCTGCTGGTCGGGCAGGACGCCGAATGCGACCAGGACGACGTCGACGTCGCCGCCGGCGAACGCCTCCGCGACGACCCGGCTGACGCTTTGCGGCTCGTGCGCGTCGAACGTCACCGTGGTCACGTCGGCCACGCTGAGGCCGCGGGCTCGGTCGGCTGCGCAGTCCAGGGCGGCCGAAGGGCGCGCTGCGAGCACTGCGCGACGCAACCGGCCGAGCCCGGCGAGCCGGGTGAGCGTTGCGGCAGCGATGTCCGACGTCGCGCCGAGGACGAGCACCGACTGCGGCGCCCCGAGGGCGTCGATCACAGCTCAAGCCTCCGCGCCAGGTCGGATTGGAAAACGCGACGAGGATCGAGATTAGCCCGTTGCTGACGCCAGCCGGCCACCTGCGGATACATCGCCTCGAACAGGTCGGGCCGCAGACGGGCGTCCTTCGCCAGATACACCCGCCCGCCGGATGCCGCCACCCGCTCGTCCAGACCGTCGAGCAGGCGGCCTAGTCCGGGCAGCCGGGCAGGCAGGTCGAGCGCCAGCGTCCAGCCAGTGGCCGGGAACGAGAGGGCGGCACGGTCGTTGCCCGCACCGAAGCGCTTGAGGACGCCGAGGAAGCTCGGCACCCGCGCGGCAGAGAGCGACTCGACGACATCGGAGATGTCCGTCGCAGACGGCGTGACGAACTGGTACTGCACGAACCCGCGCGTGCCGTAGAGCGTGTTCCAGCGGCCGATCGCATCGAGCGGATGAAAGAACGGGGCTATGCGCTGCGGATGGGCGCGGCGCTGCCGCGGTGCAGCGCGGAAGTACGCCTCGTTGAACGCGGAGACGGTTGCCGCATTGAGCAGCCTGCCGGGAACCCACCCGGGTGCAGTAACCAGCTTTCGGGGCGAGTAGTCGTCGCCGAAATCGCTCGGCGCGTGATCGCCGGCGGTGACGATCCCGCGGCCCATTGCCGAGCCGCGCGCCAGGCAGTCCAGCCACGCGACCGAGTACTGGCGGGAGGCATCGGCTTCGGCCAGCCGGGCCAATGTCTGCGCGAGATCCGCAGTTCGGTAGGTGTCGACCGTCATCCACGTCGACGAGATCGCGCGCAGCGTGAGCGTGACATCGGTGATCATTCCGGTCAGGCCCATGCCGCCCACCGTTGCCCAGAACGGCTCGGTGTCGGGCACCAGCGTCGCTGCATCGCCGCGGCCGTCGATGATCGAAACGGCGCTGACGTGCCGGCCAATGCTGCCGTCGCGATGGTGGTTCTTGCCGTGGACGTCGGCGGCGACGGCTCCGCCCAGCGTCACGTTGCGCGTGCCCGGCAGCACCGGCGGGAACCACCCTTGTGGCACGACGGCACGGAGCAGCGCATCGAGGCTCGCTCCGGCCCCGCAGGTGATCGATCCGCTGACCGGGTCTATCGCGCCGAGCGAGTTGAGCCGGCGCATGTCGAGCACCATGCCACCGGCATTCTGGGCCGCGTCGCCGTAGGAGCGCCCGAGGCCACGGGCCACCAGACCGCGGACCGGGGCGGACCGCACGATGCTCGCCACATCGGCGGCCGACGCCGGCACCATGACGCGCGCAGCGGAGGGCGCGGTGCGCCCCCACCCGGTGAGCAGTGTCCTACCGTCAGCCATGCAAGGCCGTCAGCGAGAAGGTGACGAGCCACAGCGCACCGAGAACCTGCAAGGTCCGGTCCCGATACAGGATCTGCTCTGGCTCCTCGGCGCGGCCGGCGTCGACGTCCAGCGCGTACCGCAGAAGAGCGAGAACGAACGGTGCGATCGACAGCGTGGCCCAGTGGAAGCCTCCGTGGTGCCGAGCACCTACCTCGAACGCCCACAGCGCGTACGCGCACACCGTGACGCCGGCGCTGATCGCCACGACCATGCGCAGGTACGACTGCGTGTAGCTCGCGAGGATGGGCCGGCTCGACGGGGCGTCGTCACCGAGTTGAACCAGCTCGGACAGGCGCTTGCCCGCCACCATGAACAGCGAACCGAACGAGGCGACGATCAGGAACCACTGCGACAGGGGGATGCCGGTCGCCGGCCCGCCGGCGATGGCCCGCAGCAGGAAGCCGGATGCGACGAATCCCAGCTCGATGACCGGCTGGTGCTTCACCCCGGCCGTGTAAGCGACATTCGCGGCCAGGTACACGCCGATAACGATGCGCAGTGGGTTTGGCGTGCCGATCGCGATGGCCGCCCCGGCCAGAACGACCGCCGTCACGAGGACGGCCGGCGCGGGAACACGGCTAGCTGCCAGCGGCCGGCTGCGCTTGCGCGGGTGTCGACGGTCGGCTTCGACGTCCCAGAAGTCGTTGAAGCAGTAGACGGCGCTGGATGCGAGGCAGAAGGCGACGAACGCGATCGCGGTGTGCCCGAGGACGCCCGGCTGGGTGATGTTGCCGGCAGCCAACGGAGCCGCTGCCACCAGAACGTTCTTGCTCCACTGCTGTGGGCGCAGGGTGATCAGCAGTCCCGGCAACCAGGTCCGCCAGCGCCCCCCTCGGTTACTGTGCGCAGCGATGACTGGATCAGATGCACGATCCCGAGTGAGTTCACTCGGGTCGCTGCCCTTGGTCGTGGTCATCGCCGCCTCGATGGTGATCATGGTGCCGCTGCTGCGGCCTGGCTACGTGCTCGCCTACGACATGGTGTTCACACCACGCATGCCGGTAGACGCAGACACTCTAGGCCTCGGTTCGCCGCTTCCCAGGGCCGTTCCGAGCGATCTGGTCGTTGCGCTGGCCAGTCACGTCATCACCGGGCAGATCGTGCAGAAGTTGGTTTTGCTGGCATTGCTGGTCACCGCCGGAGTCGGTTGTGCGCTGCTCGTGCCGGGCGGGCCGGTGCCGCGAACGGCAGCGGGGCTGGCCTACCTCTGGACGCCGTTCGTCGCCGAGCGACTCCTGCTCGGCCAGTGGGCGCTCCTGGTCGGCTACGCCGGCTTGCCCTGGGTTGTGCGGGCCGCTCATCGAACGCGTTGCGGGGGTTGGCCGGCCTGGGCGGGGCTTGCAGCCGTGGCGGGCGTGACCTGCCTCGGCGGCGCCTCGGCATGGATTCTGGTGGCGATCACGATGCCGTTCGCGGCCGCGTGGGGGACGACCCGGATGACGGCCGTCCGCCAACTGGCCGGCTGCGCCTTGATACTCGTGGTCTTCGCGCTGCCGTGGGCCGTGCCGGCGCTGCTGCGGCCGGCCGGGCTGGGCGCCGACCCGGCTGGCGCCATCGCTTTCCGCCCGCGTGCCGACACCCCGCTGGGCGTCGGGGTGAGCGTGCTGACCGGCGGTGGCGCCTGGAATGCCGAGACGACACCTGCGGGCCGCGGCACCATCATCGGCGCGGTCGCCGCCCTTGCCCTGGTGGTGCTGGGCATCGCCGGCGCGGTGATGTCGCGGCGGACCGTCCTGGTACGCGCTCTGGCGGTGCCCGCGATCCTGGCGCTCGGGTTCGTCCTGGTGACCGCGTGGGAGCCAGCAGCCCGGGCTGTCGCCAGGCTGCCCGGCGGCGCACTGCTCCGGGATTCGCCGCGACTGCTCGCCGTCTGGCTGCTGCTGATAGCCGTCGGGTTCGGCGCGACGGTGTCTGCGATCGGCCGATCGACGCGGGTAGACGGTCGCCGGATCGCGGTGCTGTGCTGCATCGTGCCGGTCGTCGTGCTGCCGTCCCTGGCGTGGGGCGTGTCCAATCGACTCGTGCCTGTCGACTATCCGCGCGACTTCTCCCGCGTGCAGGCATTGCTCGCGGCTGATCGCAGGCCGGGGGCAGTGGCGGTGCTGCCGTTCGAGACGTATCGGCGCTTCGCGTGGAATGGCGGCCGAACGGCGTTGGATCCGGTGCCCCGCTGGGTTGCCGGCACTGTCGTGGTGTCCTCGGATCTGCCGGTCGAGGTCGCCGGCCGGCCTGTCGTAGTGCGCGGCGAGGATCGCCTGGCGGATCGGGTGTCGGCGATCCTGGCCACGGCGCCGGCGTCGGAGCTGGGACGACTCGGCGTGCGGTGGGTGGTTGTCGACGACGTGGTCGATCCGGAATTGCTGACCGGGCTGCGGGAGATCTACCACGGCAGCGCGGTTCAGCTGTACGAGGTGCCGGGGGTGGACGCCGCCCGGGCGCGCCGGCCGACGGCCGGCCTCACCGCTCCGACGCCGGCCGTGGTTGCAGGTGATGCGGCAGCGGCCGCGCTGCTGATCGCGTCCATCGGCATCGTGGGTTACCGTTGGGTACGCCGGCTGTTACGCTCCAGACTCTCCCGACCGGCCGGTACTGCGTGAGGAGCCGAATAACGTGCGCATCGCCCTGACAGTGTTCGTCGGGATCGCGCTCGCTGCGCTGGCGAGCTTCGGCGTATACGAGGCCGCGCAACCCACGGCCACGCAGGTGACGACGCCGCTGGTGAACTACGGCGTCCGCTGATCAAGACCCCGCGGCTGCATCGCTGGCGTCTGCCAGCTTGTTGATGAGCGCGGCAAAGTCGGCGACGGTCTGCTCCCAGATGAACTGCCGCGCGTACCGCTCCGCGTTCGAGCCCAGCCGCTCACGCATCGCCTGATCGCGCAGCAGGGTGCGCACGTGTGCCACGAAGGAAGCCTGATCGTCCGCCAGCAGGCCTGTCTGGCCGTCGACGATCGACTCCGCCACGCCGCCGGCGCTGTGGAAGGCGACGGTCGGTGTCGCATGAACGGCCGCCTCTACCACCGTGAGGCCCCAGCCCTCCTTGAGTGACGGCACCAGCGATACCCAGGACTGCGCGTAGAGCTCGTGACGGCGCTCCGGCGTCACGAACCCGACCAGCTGGACATGATCCTCGAGACCGCGCCGCGCCACGTAGCCGGCAAGTTCGGCCGACCACCAGCCTCGGCCGGCCACTATCAGCTGCACGTCCGGGAACTCCGGCACCAGGTCTGCCACGGCGTCGATCGCGATCTCGACGCGCTTGTGCGGCACGAGACGACCCAAGGCCAGCAGCGTCGGACGTGCAGCACGGCTGACCGGAATCGGCGGGCGCGGGCTGGTGCCGTTGTGCACGACCTGAATGTCCGACTCGCGAACGCCGAGCTCGGCGAGCTCCCGGCGCGTGACGTGCGAAACCGCCACGTATTGGGAACCGCGGTTGATCCGTGGCGCTACACGCGATTCCAGCCACCAGCCGATGCGGGCCTGTACCGGGCCTAGCACCACGCGCCACTGCTCCCGGTGTATGTGGTGCACGAGCACGATGCCGTCGCTTTTCCGGGCCCACAGCCGGGACAAGAACGGAATGCCGTTCTGCGCTTCGACGACGACCTGCGGCCGGCCTAGCCGTCCACGCCAGAACTCGAGCGCCGCGCGCGGGTACACGCTCAGCCGGCCGCCGCGGCGCACGATCCGCACGCCGCTCGGGCGCTGCTCGTGCCGTGCGGCGCCCGGATAAGCCGCCGTGAAGACCGTCGTGGGGTACCCGAGCTGGGCGAGGCCGTCGGCCACGGTCTCGAGGTAGACCTCCGAGCCGCCGCCGTCCGGATGACCGGTGTCACGCCAATTCAGGAAGAGCACGCTCGGCAGGACGTCGGGCCTTGGGTCCAACGTCGCCTCACCTCCCGGTCACGATGTGTTCAGCTACTCGTCAGTTCTACTGGCGAGTTGGGTTACTGTAGCGAGTCGCTCATATCAGTGGCCAAGGAATCGTGTGACTGTTGCCTTTCGCGTCCCTGCCGGAGCTGGCCGGAGCCTCGCGACGCTTGGCCGGTCGGCGCGGCTGTTTCGCGCATTCCTGAAGGAGCAGAGCGATCCGGACTTGTTCTACCGGATGCTGGCTGCCGACTCGGTGCAGCAGTTGCGCCAGTTCGCGGACCTGCACCGCGCCACCATGGTGGACGTCGGCGGCGGCCCGGGTTACTTCGCCGACGCCTTCCGTGACGCGGGCGCTCACTACTTCGCGGTTGACCCGGACCTCGGCGAACTCAGCGCCCGGTCCACACCCGGGCCGGGCACCGTGCTCGGCAGCGGCACTGCGCTGCCGTTTCAGGACAGCGCCGTCGACGTGTGCTACTCGAGCAACGTCCTGGAGCATGTTGCCGATCCGGAGCAGATGGTCGGCGAGATGCTTCGGATAACGCGACCGGGTGGGACCGTCTACGTGTCGTACACGACATGGCTCTCGCCATGGGGCGGTCACGAGACCTCGCCGTGGCACTACCTCGGTGGCGCCTACGCGGCGCGGCGGTTTCGCCGAGTCCGCGGCCGGGCGCCGAAGAACGACTACGGCCGAACCCTGTTCCCGCTGTCGGCAGGGCGGATGCTGCGCTGGGCGCACCACCAGCCAGGTGCCGTGCTGGTCCGAGTGTTGCCGCGGTACCACCCGTGGTGGCTGTATTGGACAGTGCACGTGCCGGGGCTGCGCGAAATCGCCACGTGGAACGTGGTGCTGGTGCTGCGCAAGACATGACGGCGACCCACGTCATCGCTGCTCGCCTGACCGATGCCGTCGCGGGCTACGGCAGGCACCGAACGGTCAGCGAGCGCACCTCACCGAGCACCCGCCGCTGGCGGATGCGGTACGCCGCTGTCTGCCTCGTCCTGGTGACCGTGTGCCTCAACACCGATTCCGGACGGGTCGCTCCGGATACGAAGCTCGACCTAACTGTCGCACCGGGTGGGTTTCTTGCCCGGGCACTGACGCTCTGGGATGCACACGGCTTCGCCGGCCAGCTACAGAATCAGGCATACGGCTACCTGTTTCCGATAGGGCCGTTCTTTTGGCTGGGCCACGCGGTTGGGATGCCGGCGTGGGCGGTGCAGCGGCTGTGGTGGTCGGCGCTGCTGTGTGCCGCGTTCCTCGGGATCGTGGTGCTGGCCGGCCGGATGGGCATCGGCAGCCCACTGTCCAGGCTCATCGGCGGCGTCGCGTACGCGACGACGCCCCACGTGCTGACGCTGCTCGGCTCGAACTCGATCGAGGCACTGCCCACGTGCGTGGCGCCGTGGGTGCTGATCCCTCTCGTCGGGTCGTCGGCGATCCACTCACCGCGCCGTGCCGCGGCGTTGTCCGGACTGGCGGTGCTGTGTCTCGGCGGGGTGAACGCGGCCGCGGCCTCGGCCGCGCTGGTGCCGGCGGCGCTCTGGCTGCTGTTCACCCGGCCCGTGCAGCAGGCGGTGCGGCTCGGCGCCTGGTGGGTCCTGGCGATCGTGCTCGCCACGTTCTGGTGGGTCGGCCCGCTGCTGCTCCTGGGCCGATACAGCCCCCCGTTCCTCGACTACATCGAGTCTGCGGGCACGACGACACAGATGAACTCCCTGCTGGAGTCGCTTCGCGGCACGTCCGACTGGGTGCCATACCTGCCGAGCTCGGGTTGGCACGCGGGCTGGCTGCTGCTGGTCGAGCCCGCTCTCGTGCTCAACTCGGTCATCGTCGTCGCGATCGGCGTCGCGGGAGTGGCGATCTTCCCCCGGGCCCACCGGGGCTACCTGCTCGCCTGCCTGTGCGTCGGACTGTTCGTGCTGACGTTCGGCCATGTCGGTGGTGTGCACAGTGACTACGTCGGCTGGGCGCACGGACTGTTGAACGGGGCGCTCGCACCACTGCGCAACCTGCACAAGTTCGACCTGGTGATTCGGCTTCCCCTCGTGCTCGGTCTGATACACGCGATCGAGTCGATGCGTTGGGGAAGGGTCCAGGCGGAGCGGCACGTCAGCGGAGTGATCATGTCCGCGGTGGCGGTGATCGCGGTCGTCGGCACTGCCGCGCCGCTCATCGGGCTGAAGGCCGACTCGTCCGGCTCGTATCAGGCGATTCCTGGGTATTGGCGCGAGGCCGCGACATGGCTGGGAGAGCAACACGCGACCGGGCGCTCCCTGCTCGTACCCAGCTCACGGTTCGCGACCTATGACTGGGGCACGCTGCCCGACGAGCCCATGCAGCCGCTGGCCGAGTCCGCCTGGGAGGTGCGCGACGCCATCCCTCTCGTGCCGCCCGGCCACATCAGGATGCTCAATGCCGTGGAGGCGCAGCTCGACTCGGGCGTCGGCTCAACCGGGCTGGCGAGCTACCTTGCGCGAAGCGGCATCGAGTACCTGGTCGTGCGCAACGACCTCGACTACGGAGCCGGGGGCAGCACCAGACCGGTCGTCGTGCACGCCGCCCTGGCGCATTCGTCCGGCCTGACTCGAGTCGCGGAGTTCGGCCCGCGCGTCGGCACTGACACCGCATTCGGCGTGACCGTGGACCAGCACTTGCAGCTGCCGTACCCCGCCGTCGAAGTGTGGAAGGTCGGCGGCCCGGCCGAGGAGCGGGTGTCGCTGGCGGCGGCCGGCTCCCTCGTCGAGGTCGCGGGTGGCAGTGAGTCGCTGCTACCGATGCTTGTTGACGGGACCCTCGGTTCGGCGCCGACGGTACTGGCCGGCGACCCGGGTGCCGGCGTCGCGTCGTCCGCGGTGCTGACCGACGGAATGCGCCGCCGCGAAGTGGACTTCGGGGGCAACCCAGCGGACCAGTCCGCGACGCTGTCCGAGTCGGACAACGGCCGCATCGGTGCCGCGGCCCGCGACTACCTCCCGCGAGGAGGGGGCGGCACGCAGAGCACCGCGGTGCTGACCGGAGCCAAGGCGATCACCGCGTCCTCCTCGGCGAGCGATGCGAATGCCCTTCCCGGGGCGCGCGTCAGTCCCGTCGACATGCCGTATTCCGCCTTCGACAACGACCCCAGCACGAGGTGGGTGAGCAGGCTCGGTGCGAAGGCGACCGGGCAGTGGCTCCAGGTCGACTTCACGTCCCCGCGCCCGGTGAGCGATCTGTCGATCGACCTCCCGAATACGACCGGGCATGCCAGCGAGATCACCGCGACCACCGCAACCGGATCGGTGGCGACGCAGACCACCGGCACCGGCCGAGTTGCCCTGCGGACGCCGCCGGGTCAGACACCGTTCCTCCGGATCACGTTCACCGGCGTCGAGTCGGACAACCCGTACGCCCAGGTCGGGATCAGCGAGGTCCACCTAGCCGGCCTCGACGTGCGGCGCAGCATCAACGTCGATGCCGCTCTTCCGGCCAAGGTGCCCGTGTCGGCGATCGACTTCTCCGCCGCGCCGGGCGCGCGCGACGGATGTGTCCTCGTCGGCGCGCGCCCGCTGTGCGCCGCCGGCTTGGCCCAGCTCGGCGAGGACAACGCAGCCGTGGACCGGACGTTCACGCTGGACGCGGGCGCGACCTACAAGACGACGGTCACCGCGACGCCACGCCCCGGCTCGCAACTGGACGCGCTGATCGCCGAGGCCACCGGCTCCCGGCTTCGCGTCGCGGCCAGCTCCCAGGCCGTACCGGGCCCGCTCGCAGGAGGCGCCGCGGCGATGGACGGCGACCTCGGCACCGGCTGGATCGCTTCCCCGATCGATCAGTCGCCGACCCTCACGCTGAGCTTCCCCGCCCAGGTCCGGCTCAGCACGTTGACCATGGCCGTCGACCAGTACCTGGCGGCCACTCGGCCCAGCGCGGTCACGGTCACGTCCGGGCAGCGCTCGCAGGTCGCGGCGATCGACTCGGCGGGCCGCGCAACGTTCCGTCCGATCGTGACGAAGCAGGTGACGATGTCCTTCTGGAACGGGGCGGGGCTCGCCGAGTCCTACGATCCGACCAGCCGGACGTACACGCCCCTGGGGATCGGGATCAGCGAGCTGCGGTTGCCGGGCATTCAGACCGCGTCTCGGGCAAGCACGGATCCGGACATCGTGCAGCTGCCGTGTGGCACTGGCCCGACGATGCGCGTAGACGGCAAGGCGTTTGCCACCTCGGCTACCGCACACGTCGGCTCGCTGCGCGCGCTGTCGCCCGTGACCTTCCGGGCGTGCGGCTCGGGCTCGGGAATCGCCCTGTCATCCGGGCAACACGACGTCGTGCTGTCGAGTACGCCGCTGTGGACGGCCGGCGGCGTCGTGCTTCGCAGCGACTCGGCCGCAGAGCCGTCCGATTCCGCTCCGGGCACCATGGACGTACGGCGATGGACGAGCACCAACCGCACGGTGCAACTCGGCGCACGCAGTGCCGATTCGGTGCTTGTCGTGCACGAGAACGTCAACGCCGGCTGGCGGGCGAAGCTCGACGGCACGGCGTTGCGCCCGGTGACCATCGACGGATGGCAGCAGGGCTACCTCGTACCGGCTGGGTCGGCCGGAGTGGTCACCCTCGATTTCGGCCCGCAGCAACCGTTCCGGGCAGCGTTGCTCATCGGTCTTATCGCCGTGTGCCTGCTGGGGTTTCTCGCATTGATACCGGGTCGTAGGCGTGCGGCCCGGCCGGCGCTCGCTGCCTCCGGGAAGATCGCGATCCCGGTCCTCGGACTGGCGACCGCGGTCGCCATCGCGGGCACCGTCGTCGGCAGCGTTATGTGGCTGGGCGCCTTCCTGCTGAGCTGGGTGATCGGGGCGTGGTTCGGTGCGAGCGGCTGGGACCGACGGGTGCGTGCTGCCCTCGCCGGAGCGCTCGTGTTGGTGCCCGGCATCAGCCT
>JBPYES010000159.1:0-2328 GCA_051984825.1 Jatrophihabitantaceae bacterium | reverse complement strand
CAAGCGCAAGGCGGGCGGCGATCTCCGGCGCCCGCCCGGGACGTCACCCTGACGCGATCATCTCCAGCGCCGCGATGAGCGTGCGCGCGCCGGCTCCGGTGCCGCCCTTCGGCGTGTAGCCGTGTGGAGCGGCACCGTTCCACGACGGACCGGCGATGTCGAAGTGCACCCACGGCAGCCCGTCCGGCACGAACTCGGCCAGGAACCGACCGCCGACGAGCATCGACGCCCACCGATCGTCGGGCAGGTTCGCGATGTCGGCGACCTGCGAGTCCAGGCCGGCGCGCAGCTCGTCCGGCAGCGGCATCGCCCACAGCCGCTCGCCGGCGGCATTGCCGGCAGCCACCACACGGTCGCGGAAATCCGGCTCACCCATGGCGCCCATCACGCGGTTGCCCAGGGCGACGACCTGGCCTCCGGTCAGCGTGGAGATTTCAAGGAGATAGTCGGGGTCGTCCTCGCCGGCACGGACGATGGCGTCCGCCAGGATGACCCGGCCCTCGGCGTCGGTGTCGGCGATCTCAAGCGTCTTGCCGCCACGCAGGGTCAGCACATCCGAGGGGCGGTACGCCGAACCGGAGATCATGTTCTCGGCCATGGGTAGCGTGGCGACCACCTCGACCGGCAACTTGAGCCGCGCCGCGGCGACGATGGTGGCGAGTACGGCGGCGGCACCGCCCATGTCGGACTTCATGTGCGGGAGGCCCGACCCGGGCTTGAGGTTCAGTCCTCCGGAGTCGAACGTGACGCCCTTGCCGACCAAGGCGATCCGCGCCCGCGGGCGCGGCGGGAGGTAGCGCAGCCGGGCCAGCCGCGGGGGACGCGCCGATCCGGCGCCTACGCCCAGGATGCCGCCGTAGCCCTGCCGGCGCAGCGCCCGCTCGTTGAGAACCTCGACCTCCAGGCCGGCGCTGCGCCCCGCCTCGGCCGCGCGCTCCGCGAGCACTTCGGGGTAGAGATCGTTGGGCGGGACGTTCACCAGGTCTCGGGTGAGCGTCACTGCCTCGGCGACTGTCTGCGCCCGGCGAGTGGCTGCCCGGCTGTCTCGGTCGCGTGGGTCGGCGACTCCCACGGTCAGCCGTCGCAGCGCCGCGGGCTTCGGCTGCGACTTGTACCGCGTGTAGGTGTAGGCGCCGAGCAGCGCACCCTCCACTGCCGCGCCGGCCGTCGTGCTGTCGCCGATCGCGATGTGCGCCCGGGCAGCGTCGGGGAGGGAGCGCAGCGCCGCGCCGACCCCGCGCCGCACCTGCTCCGGATCGAGCGCGCCCGCAAACGGACCGAGTCCCGTCGCCACGACGACCGGGAACGGCGCCAGTCCGAGCGTCGCAATCTTCACCACATCGTCCGGCTTGCCGGTCGCGCCCAGCGCGCTCAGTGCCGCCTGCAGCCGCCCACCCAACGCCTCGTCGACGGGTTCCGAGCCCGCGGCCGGTACCGGTCCGGGATGGACGCCGATCACCACCGCAGCGTCCTTGTAGAAGGAAGTGGCGCTGACGAGCGAGACCGTGGGCATCCGCGCAGCCTATGCGCACGGCTCGCCGCCGCTACGATCTGCGGCGCCAGTGGCACCTGACGGGCCGCGACGGGCCCTCGCGGGCGTATTCGCGCGGGCCGAGTGGGCTAGCGTCGCACGCGTGAACGAGCTGCTGCGATCTCCGTTGTATGACCGGCACGTCGCGCTCGGCGCCAAGATGGCCGAGTTCGGCGGCTGGGAGATGCCGATCGAGTACGGCGCGGGAGGCGTCCTCAAGGAGCATGCCGCGGTGCGCGAAGCGGTGGGCCTCTTCGACGTCTCGCACCTCGGCAAGGCGACGGTGCGCGGGCCGGGCGCCCGGGTATTCGTCAATGCGTGCCTGTCGAACGATCTGGGCCGCATCCAGCCGGGAAAGGCGCAATACACGTTGTGCTGTGACGAGTCGGGTGGCGTTGTCGACGATTTGATCGCCTACCTGATCGGTGACGGCGAGGTGTTCCTCGTGCCGAACGCGGCCAACACCGCCGAGGTGGTGCGCCGCCTCGTCGCTGCGGCGCCGGAAGAGATCACGGTGACGGGGCAGCACGGCGACTTCGGTGTCCTCGCGGTGCAGGGCCCGCGCTCGGCCGACGTGCTCGCCCGGCTCGGGCTGCCGGCCGACCAGCCCTACATGGCCTATGTTGACGCGTCGTTCGGGGGACGGCCGGTGCGCATCTGCCGTACTGGTTACACGGGCGAGCACGGCTACGAGCTGATCCCGTCCTGGGAGGACACACCGGCGGTGTGGGACGCCCTCGTCGATGTCGTCGGCTCGCTCGGCGGGCTGCCGGTCGGGCTCGGCGCGCGCGACACGC
>JBPYES010000158.1:0-7317 GCA_051984825.1 Jatrophihabitantaceae bacterium | reverse complement strand
GGGTCGAGTTGCGCACGCCGGTGTTCCGGCCCGGTCCGCAGGACACCCGGGAACTCGGGGTGCGCGTGTACGGGGTGGGCGTCGACGGCGTGGACGTCGCCGACAAGGTGCTGTGGGAGCAAGCCGCCTACGGTCCGGAAGGCGCCGGCCAGCAGCGGTTCCGTTGGACCCGTCCGAGCGGCCAGTTCCTGCTCCCGGTGCCACCGGGGTTCTGCGACGGCGACCACGTGACGCAGCCGGTGAAGGTGACGATCACGACGGTGGCGGAGACCGCGAAGGAGCTCACCCTGCTCGTCGACGGCCGTCGCGTCGAGGCCCGCGTCGACACGCGACCCACCGATGCCGAGTTCGAGGTGACCACCGGCGCCTGCGTCGTCGACGTGATCAACAATGCAGGCAGCATCGTGTTGCGCGACGGCTCCGGTGCCGACCGCGGTTTCCAGGAGATCGACACGGGGCAGTACGACGCACCCGGCGAGGTCTTCGCCGCGTGCGGCAACGGCATGGCGATGCGCACCGCGGTCGGACGCGAGGCCGGCTGGTTCGACGACGTCTTCTTCATGTACTACGAGGACACCGACTTGTCCTGGCGGTGGCGCTCCCGCGGATGGGCGATCCGATATGTTCCCTCGGCAGTGCTTCGCCACGTTCACGCCGCAAGCAGCAAGGAATGGTCTCCCCGTTGGATTTTCCACGTCGAACGCAATCGCCTGCTCATGTTGACCAAGAACGCCACTGCGGCACTGGCCTGGTCGGCCTTCCGCGGCTACCTGCGGCACACCGCAGCGGGAGTGACGCGAGCCGGCCTGGCCTCGGCGCGGCAGCGGCGCCGCCCGGCCCTGCGCGAACACCTGCTGCGCCTTTCGATCCTGCGTTCCTACCTGCGCCAGACACCGCGGGCTTTGCGCGAACGGCGCGCGCTGCGGCGCACGGCTGTGGTCTCGGCAGCCGAGCTGCAGACCTGGTTGGTGACGCGTAGATGAGGGCAGCGATCTACGACGCCTTCTGGCATTCGATGGGCGGCGGCGAGCGGCACTGCGGCATGATCGCGCAGCTGCTGTCCCAGTCCGGCGTCGAGGTGGACCTGATCGGACATCAGCGGATCTCGCTGGATCAACTGGGCAGTCGGCTCGCCCTCGATCTCGGCAAGGTGTCGCTGGTCGTCGCGTCCGACCGCAGCGAGCAGGCCATGTCTGAGCTCTCGGCGGACTACGACCTGTTCATCAATTCGACGTACATGTCGCGCGTGGTCTCCCGGGCCAGGCGCGCCGCTTACCTCTGCTTCTTCCCGACGCCGTTCGACCACGACCTCGGCCCCGTGCACCGTGCCGCCGTCCGGTACGTCGGGCCGCACGTCAGGCACCAGCGCGCGCAGCACGGCATGCGCTACGGCTCCGGTTGGTACCCGCCCGAGGGCGGGCGGCGGCGGCAGTGGGCCTGGAGCAGCGGCGACGGCATTCTCGACCTGGACGCGGGCGGCGAACTCGAACTCGCCGCGGACTTCGGCCGTCCCGGCTGCGAGGATCCGGCAACGCTGAGCGTCACGCTCGCAGACCAGGAGCTCACCGAGGTCCCGGTCCAGACGACGTTCAGCGGGCACGTCATTCGGGTGCCGGCAAGCGACACGCGACGAGAACTGCGCTTCCGCAGCTCGACGTTCTCCCCCGGGCCGGATGATCCCCGTGACCTCGGCATCGCGATGAGCAGGCTGCGCCTGGTGGGCGCCCGGCCGACCGTCCGCACCAGGCTGGCCAGCCGCTATCCGTGGCTGCTGCGCAATCCGTACGACTTCGCGTTCCTCGACTCCTACGACGTGGTGCTCGCCAACTCCTCCTACACGCAGGGCTGGATCGACCGACTCTGGTCGGTGCAATCGGACATCCTCTACCCCCCCATCGAGGTCGGCGGCATGGTGCCGAGCGAGCAGCGGCAGCAGACCATCCTTAGCGTGGGACGGTTCTTCGCACCGGGGCACGGGCACTCCAAGCGGCAGCTGGAGATGGTGCGGATGTTCGGACGGCTGGTCGCCACGGGCGCGCTGCCGGGCTGGCGCCTCGTGGTGCTCGGCGGTTGCGAGCCCCGTCAACGTCCGTACCTGGAGCAGGTGCAGGCGGCGGCAGGCGACCTGCCCGTCGAGATCCACGCCAACGCCCCCCGGTCGCTGGTCGAGTCGCACATGTCGACCGCGTCGATCTTCTGGTCGGCGACGGGGCTCGGCGAGGACACCGAGAAGCGCCCGTGGACGAACGAGCACTTCGGGATGACCACGGCTGAAGCGATGTCCGGCGGCTGCGTTCCGGTGGTCATCGACAGGGCCGGGCAGCAGGAAATCGTGCGGGAGGGTGAGGACGGGTTTCGGTGGAGCACCGGTGAGCAGTGGCGAATCCGCACCGTCCAGGTCGCGACAGACGAGTCGCTACGTGCAAGACTCGCCACTTCGGCCATCGGGCGCGTGCAGCAGTTCTCCGACGACGCGTTCGCGCAGCGATGGAACGAGCTGGCGACCACTCATGACCTGATAGGACCCTGACGATGACGCCGAGACCTCCAGAACGCATACGACGCGCGGCTCGCCGGGTGCGCAACGTTGCTGATCGACTGCGCACAGCACCGGAGCTGGAGGCCGAAGTGGCTGTGCTACGCGAGCGCATCCACGAGCTCGAGTCGAACACCAACCACCTCGAGAAGCGGCTGCACGTTGCCGACTACACGGTCCGGCAATTCGAGGAGGCCGGTCTGCGTGCGAACGCGGCGGCCGACCCCGAGGCGTTCGCACGGTGGCTCACCTGGCGCCCGCCAGGCCACTTCTACTCGCCGATCCCGAATCTGCGTGAACTCGAGAAGCACGCCGACGCATTGTGGCCGGTGATACCGCCCACCGAACTGCCCGGCATCAACCTCCGGGCCGACGAGCAGCTGGCCACATTCAGCCAGGTGGCCAAACTGGCCCGGGCACACGAGGTGCACCAGCACCCGACCGAGCCGTGGCGTTACTACAGCGACAACGTGGCCTACGGCGTGGGTGACGCACTGACGTTGCACGGCATGCTGCGCGTGATCCGCCCGAGCCGCCTGATCGAGATCGGCAGCGGGCACTCGTCGGCGATGATGCTCGACACCGTCGAGCACTATCTCGGCGGCACCACGCAGCTGACGTTCATCGAGCCTTACCCGGAACTTCTCGAGTCGCTGCTACGCAACGGCGATCGTGAGCGCGTCACGATCGTGCCCACTTCCCTCCAAGAGATCCCGTTGGAGACGTTCCAGGCGCTCGAATCGGGTGACGTGCTCTTCGTCGATTCGACGCACGTCCTCAAGACCGGAAGCGACGTGGCCTGGCTCTACGCCAACGTTCTGCCGTCGCTCAACGCCGGCGTCTGGGTGCACATCCACGACATGTTCCATCCATTCGAGTACCCGCAGGAATGGGTAATGGAGGGACGCGCGTGGAGCGAGGTGTACATGGTCCGCGCCTTCCTCGCGTTCAACAGCGACTTCGAGATCGTGCTTTTCAACAACTGGCTCGCGACATTCCACCTGGATCGCATTGAGGCCGAACTGCCGGCGATGGTCCGCAATACGGGCGGTGCGCTATGGCTGCGCCGGACACGCAAAACGAATCGAGGACGCTGAGACATGTCCCTCGTGGCGACACTGCGCAACAACATCCGTTCCCGGGCGATCTCCCGGGATGCGGCGCGCGATCCGCGCCTGCGTCCCTGGCGCAGCGCCCGGCAGGACTCAGTTGCTGATGCGTTCCACCGGGTGTGCAACATCTGCGGATGGCACGGCACCGAGTTCGCCGGCCCTGCGCACAGCGAGATGGCCAACTGCCCGCACTGCGGGAGCATCGCGCGGGACCGTTTCTTGTATTGGTGCTGGACGCACCGCGTCCCCTACGTCCCGGCGCAGCGCGTGCTGGAGACCAGCCCGCGCCTGGGTAAGCCGTACCGGCGGCGGATGGGCGAATTGGTCGACTACACGGCAAGCGACTACGACGAGTCAGCCCACAAGGCGATGATCAAGCTCGACCTGCAGAACATGGACCTGCCCGACGCCAGCATCGACGCGGTGCTGACCCCGCATGTCCTGGAGCACGTGCCCGACACGGAGCGGGCAGTCTCGGAGCTGTATCGGGTGATTGCGCCAGGCGGCTCGGTGCTGCTGATGATCCCCATGCCGCAGGGCGTGACCGCGCCGCCCAAGGAGCCGGAGTACCACGGCGACAACACATTGGTGTACTGGCGCTTCGGGTGGGACCTGCGCGACAAGCTCGCGGCCCCCGGTTTCGACGTCACCTGCCTGGTCCCGCAGCCGCTTATCGACCGTCTCAACCGGCGCGACTACGACTCGGGCTATGCCGGCGGCGATGTCGACGAAGTGGACCTACTGCGCCACGCCGACCCCGCCACGCTGACGCCGATCGCGGACGAGCGCCAAGCGCGCCGCTACGGCTTCGAGCCCGACCTGCACTTCATCGTCTGGCAGTGCGTGAAACCCGCCGCCTGACGTCGCTCCGGGTTGTCCTGGACGGCACGCCGCTGCTCGGCGTGCGCACCGGGATCGGCCGCTACGTCGAACATCTGGTGACCGAACTGGCAGCGCTTCCCGGCGTGCAAGTTCGCGTGGCGGCGTTCAGCGTCCGCGGGCGTGCAGCGCTTCGGACGCTGCCGCCCGGTGTCCGCGCGGTACACCGTCCCGTCCCTGCCCGGCTGCTGCACCGGGCCTGGATGCGCGCCGACCGTCCTGCCGCGGAATGGCTCACCGGCGGGGTCGACGTCGTGCACGGGACCAACTTCGTGCTGCCGCCGCCACGCCGGGCAGCCGGCGTCGTGACGGTGCACGACCTTGCGTTCCTGCACTATCCGCAGCTCGTCGAAGACGCGTCACTGCGGTACCGCGAGTTGGTCCCGCGTGCGGTGCGCCGTGCCGCCGCCGTGCTGACTCCGACCCGCGCGGTCGCGGGCGAGCTTGCCGAGGCGTACGGCATCACGGACGACCGGCTGCGCGTGACGCCGCTCGGCGTCGACTCGTCCTGGTTCGGCGCCGTACCGGCAAGGCCGGCCGGGATGCCGGCCGAATACCTGCTGGTGGTGGGCACGCGCGAGCCCCGCAAGGGACTGGACGTGCTGCTGGCGTCGTACCGAACGCTTGTTGCCGAGCTGCCGGACGTGCCGCCGCTCGTCCTCGTCGGCCCGGCGGGCTGGGGTCCGCAACTGGACACGGCCGAGCTGCGCGATCGGGTGATCACCCCCGGATACGTCGACGCAGTCACGCTGCGCGGGCTGGTCGCCGGGGCGGCGGCGCTGGCCTTTCCGTCTCGGTACGAGGGTTTCGGGCTCCCGCCGCTGGAGGCGCTGGCCGCCGGGACCCCTGTCGTCGCCAGCGACCTGCCGGTGTTGCGCGAAGTGCTGGGCAGTCACGCCCGCTACGCGGCGCCCGGCGACGCCGGCGCGCTGGCTGCTGCGCTCCGCGACACCCTGGAGCACCCTCCGTCCGCCGAGCGCCGCGCCGCCGGACGAGACCACGCCGCGACGTTCACCTGGCGGCGCTGCGCTGAGGCGACGTTCGCCGCGTACCGGGAGGCTCGCAGCTAGCTACGCAAACGCTCCGGCGGCGAAGGCGGCGTGCAGCGCATCTCGCCATGGCGGCAGCGGAGTGAGGCCAGCCGCCTTCCAAGCCGCGTCGGACAGCACCGAGTAGGCCGGACGGGGTGCCGGGCGTGGGAACGCATCGGTGGTCGTCGGCTGTACCCGCCCTGGATCGGCGCCCAGCTCTTCGAAGATCGCACGGGCCAAGCCGAACCACGTGGTCTCGCCGGTGTTGGTGCCGTGGTAGACGCCGGGCGGAGCGGCCGAACGGCCCAGCTCGACGAGTGCACGCGCCAGGTCGGCCGACCAGGTGGGCGAGCCACGCTGGTCGTCGACGACATCGACCGTCTCGCGTGAGCGCTCCAGTCGTGCCATCGTCTTGACGAAGTTGCCGCCGGTGGCCCCATAGACCCAGGCGGCGCGCACCACGTAAGAAGCCTCGGGCAGCAACTCGCGGACGGCGATCTCGCCGGCCAGCTTCGTGCGGCCGTAGGCGGACTTGGGGCCGGTCGGGTCGTCGACTTCGTACGGGCGCGAGGCGTCGCCGGCGAATACGTAGTCGGTCGACACGTGGATCAGCCGAGCCGGCGTGCCGGAAAGCGCCGCGGCGAGGACCGCCGGCCCAGCGGCGTTGACCCGATAGGCGGCGTCCTCGTCGGATTCCGCCGCATCCACCAAGGTGTAGGCAGCAGCGTTGACGATGACGTCAGGCTGGACGCTGGCGATCACCTCGGCGACCGCCGCCGCGTCGGAAATGTCGAGGTCGCCGCGGCGCAGCGGATGCACATCGTCGCTCGCCAGGGTGGCGCAGAGGTCAGTGCCGAGCTGGCCGCCCGCTCCCGTGATCAGCCAGCCGCTCACTGCCCGCTGGCCGCGTACCTGGCCTCGACCGCATCCTTACGGGGGCGCCACCATGCTTCGTTCTCGGTGTACCAGCGGATCGTATCGGCAAGCCCGGCGCGCATGTCGGTGAACGTGGGCGTCCAGCCCAGTTCGGAGCGCAGCCTGGACGCGTCGATGGCGTAGCGCAGATCGTGCCCCGGACGGTCGGTGACGTGGTCGTACCAGTCGGCCGGCTTTCCCATCAGCTCGAGGATCAGCTCGAGCACCTGCCGGTTGCTGCGCTCGCCGTCGGCGCCGATCAAGTACGTCTCCCCCACGCGGCCGCGCTCGATGATCGCCCACACCGCGTCGTTGTGGTCGTGGACGTGGATCCAGTCGCGCACATTCGCGCCGGCGCCGTAGAGCTTCGGCCGGATACCGCTGAGCACATTGGTGATCTGCCGCGGGATGAACTTCTCGATGTGCTGGTACGGCCCGTAGTTGTTCGAGCAGTTCGAGATCGTCGCGCGCACCCCGAACGAGCGCACCCAGGCGCGCACCAGCAGGTCGGAGCCGGCCTTCGTCGAGCTGTACGGGCTGGACGGGTTGTACGGCGACTGCGGGGTGAACTTGCGCGGATCGTCGAGCGGCAGGTCGCCGTACACCTCGTCGGTGGAGATGTGGTGGAAGCGCACGCCGTGGCGGCGCACCGCCTCGAGTAGGGTGAACGTCCCGACCACATTGGTGCGGATGAACGGTGACGGGTCGGACAGCGAATTGTCGTTGTGCGACTCGGCCGCGAAGTGGACGACCACGTCGGTCTCGGCAACCAACTTGTCGACGACGCTGGCATCGGCGATGTCGCCCTGCACGAACTCGATCCGGTCCACGACCGGCGCCAGGC
>JBPYES010000157.1:0-8336 GCA_051984825.1 Jatrophihabitantaceae bacterium | reverse complement strand
GGGACGCCGGCACGCCGGTAGTCCTCACGGAACCGGATGGCGAGGGCCCAGAAGTGCGGCGGCGTCCAGAAGAACACCACCGCGAACAGGATCAGCGGCGCCCATCCGAGGCTGCCGGTGACGGCGGCCCAGCCGATCAGCACCGGCATGCACCCGGCCGCGCCGCCCCACACGATGTTCTGCGCAGTACGCCGCTTGAGCAGCATCGTGTACACGACAACGTAGAAGGCGATGGCGGCAGCGGTCAGGCCGGCGGCCAGCCAGTTCGTGGCGAAGCCCATGAGGTCGACTGCGACGACGCCGAGCACCAGCCCGAACAGCAACGCTCCGCGCGGCGAGACGTCGTGCCGCGCCAGCGGCCGGTGCCCGGTACGACGCATGACCGCGTCGATGTCGCGATCGATGTAGCAGTTCAGCGCGTTGGCACTACCTGCGGCGAGCGTGCCGGCCACCATGGTGGCGAGTACGACGCTCCATCGCGGCAGGCCGCCTGCGGCAAGGATCATCGACGGCAGCGTCGTGACGAGCAGTAGTTCGATGATGCGCGGCTTGGTCAGCGCAAAATAGGCCCGCAGACGAGACCACCGCGCCGCCGGTAGCGCGATCGGCGCCGGCGATACGGTGCTCACGACCGACGTCTGCGTCACCGGATCAGGGTAATCCGCGCCCTCACGGTGCATCGCACCGCCCTGTGGGCGTCACCGCGACGATGCCGGCCATTAACCCCGCCAGCACGGCTGCGCGGCATCCAGGTGACTAGGCTCGAAGGAGTGCCGTAACTACGGGCAGGAGGGGAGCACGCACATCGTGAGCGGACCGGAAGATCGAGTAGTGCAGAGCCACCCGGGCTGGTGGACGGATCTGGACACTAAGGCCGTCGATACGATCCGGGTGCTGGCCATGGACGCGGTGCAGAAGGTCGGCAACGGCCATCCGGGTACGGCGATGAGCCTGGCCCCGCTGGCCTACCTCCTGTTCCAGAAGGTGCTGCGCCATGATCCGACCGATCCCAACTGGGTCGGCCGCGACCGCTTCGTGCTGTCCAACGGGCATTCGTCACTGACGCTGTACATCCAGCTCTACTACAGCGGCTACGGCCTGGAGATGGACGACCTCAAGGCGCTGCGCACCTGGGGCTCGCGCACCCCCGGCCACCCCGAGCACGGCCACACCACCGGGGTCGAGACGACCACCGGGCCGTTGGGGCAGGGCGTGGGCAACGCCGTCGGCATGGCCATGGCGTCCCGGCGCGAGCGAGGTCTGTGGGATCCCGACGCCGGGCCGGGTGAGTCGGTGTTCGACCACCGCATCTACGCCTTTTGCAGCGACGGCGACCTCGAAGAAGGCGTGTCGAGCGAGGTGTCCAGCCTGGCTGGGCATCAGCAGCTCGGCAACCTGATCATGTTCTACGACGACAACCACATCTCGATCGAAGACGATACGAACATCGCGTTCTCCGAGGACGTGCTCAAGCGCTACCAGGCCTACGGCTGGCACACCCAGCGCGTCGACTCCGGTGAGGACGTCGTCGCGCTCGAGGCCGCCATCAAGGCCGCCCAGGCGGAGACGACCCGCCCGTCGATGATCGCGGTGCGCACGATCATCGGCTGGCCCGCGCCCAACGCGCAGAACACCGGCAAGGCGCACGGCGCCGCGCTCGGCGAGGACGAGGTGCGCGCCACGAAGCAGGTACTGGGCTTCGACCCGGGCGTGCACTTCCCCATGAATGACGAGCTGCTCACCCACGTTCGCGAGGTTGCCGATCGCGGCCGCGCGCTTCACGCGGAGTGGCAGCCGCGTTTCGACGACTGGGCACAGGCCAATCCCGAGCGCAAGGCGTTGTTCGACCGGATGCTCACCCGCTCCCTTCCCGACGGGTGGGCGGACGCAATACCGACGTTCCCCACTGACAAGCCGCTGGCCACGCGAGCCGCGTCCGGCAAGGTGCTCACCGCACTGGCCCCGGTGCTGCCCGAGCTGTGGGGCGGCTCGGCCGACCTCGCCGAGAGCAACCTCACCACGATGGTGGGAGAGCCGAGCTTCATCCCGTCCGAGCACCAGACCAAGGAGTGGGCGGGCGGCCCCTATGGGCGCACGCTGCACTTCGGCATCCGCGAGCACGGCATGGGCTCGATCATGAACGGCATCACGCTGCACGGCGGCACCCGCGTGTACGGCGGCACGTTCCTGATCTTCAGCGACTACATGCGCCCTGCCGTGCGTCTCGCCGCGCTGATGCAGATCCCCACGATCTACGTCTGGACACACGACTCCATCGGCCTCGGCGAGGACGGCCCGACGCACCAGCCGATCGAGCAGCTGGCGGCGCTGCGCGCCATCCCGGGCCTGGACATCGTCCGCCCCGCCGACGCCAACGAGACGGCAGTGGTGTGGAGGACCGTGCTGGAGCACACCGACCGGCCGGCCGGCCTCGCGCTGACCCGGCAGTCGCTGCCGGTGCTTGATCAGGCGAAGGTCGTCGACGCGAACAAGGGCGGGTACGTCCTCGAGGAGGCGTCGAACGGCAAGCCGGAGGTGCTGCTCGTCGCGACCGGCTCGGAGGTCTCCATCGCCCTGACGGCCCGTGAGCGGCTGGAGGCCGAGGGCACGCCGACCCGAGTCGTGTCGCTGCCGTGCCTCGAGTGGTTCCGCGCGCAGGACGATGCGTACCAGCAGCACGTATTGCCGCCGAGCGTGCGCGCCCGGGTGAGCGTCGAGGCCGCGGTGCCGCAAGGCTGGCGCGAGATCGTCGGCGAAGCCGGTGAGATCGTGTCGATCAACCACTTCGGCGCCAGCGCCTCTGGCTCGGTGCTGTTCGAGCAGTTCGGATTCACTCCCGACCGGATCGTCGCTGCGGCGCATGCCACGCTCGACCGGGTGGGCAAGATCACGGGTAGCACAACCGGTACGTGAGGAGATGTCATGACTGACGCTCTCGCCGACCTCTCGGCGCAAGGCGTATCCATCTGGCTCGATGACATCAGCCGCGAGCGGCTGGAGTCCGGCAACCTGCAAGAGCTGATCGACACGAAGCATGTCGTCGGCGTCACGAGCAACCCGACGATCTTCCAGAAGGCGCTGGAGAAGGGCACCGCGTACGACCAGCAGGTGCACGACCTCGCGCTGCGCGAGATCGCCCTCGACGGCGCTATCCGCTACCTCATGGCCTACGACATCAGGTGGGCGTGCGACGTGCTGCGGCCCGTCTACGACCGCACGAACGGCCTGGACGGCCGGGCGTCGATCGAGGTCGACCCGCGCATCGCATACGACACGGCGCGCACCACCGCCGAGGCCAAGGGGCTGCAGTGGCTGGTCGACCGCCCCAACGTCCTGGTCAAGATCCCGGCCACCAAGGAGGGCCTGCCGTCGATCACGGCCGCCACCGCGGTCGGCGTCAGCGTCAACGTCACGCTGATCTTCGGCCTCGACCGCTACGACGGCGTGATGGACGCCTACCTCTCCGGCCTCGAGCAGGCCAAGGCGGCCGGGCACGACCTGTCGCAGATCCACTCGGTGGCGTCGTTCTTCGTGTCCCGGGTTGACACCGAGGTCGACAAGCGCCTCGACAAGATCGGCACGGACGAGGCCGCGGCGCTGCGCGGCAAGGCCGGCATCGCCAATGCCCGCCTCGCCTATGAGCGCTACGAGAAGGTGATCGCGTCCGACCGCTGGCAAGCGCTCAAGGCGGCGGGGGCGAACGAGCAGCGCCCGCTGTGGGCATCGACCGGGGTCAAGGACCCCCGCTACGACGACACGATGTACGCCGTCGACCTGGTCGCTCCGAACACGGTGAACACCATGCCGGAGGCAACGATTAATGCCGTTGCCGACCACGGGACGATCCGCGGGAACACGATCGCCGGCACGTACAAGCAGTCGCAGCAGGTGCTCGACGGCCTGGCCGGGCTCGGCATCGACTACAACGATGTGATCCAGCTGCTCGAGGTCGAAGGCGTCCAGAAGTTCGAGGATTCCTACGCGCAGCTCGTCGAGAGCGTGAAGGCGCAGGTCGGCGCAGCCGGCCGACGATAACGACGAGGTGGGACAGTGACCGACACATCCCCGACCGACGCGCCGGCGACCCCGGCCACGAACCCGCCGTTCGCCGCTCCGGCTCTGCGCAACCCGCTGCGCGACCCGGCCGACCGCCGGCTGCCTCGGGTTCCCGAACCGTGTGCGCTCGTGGTGTTCGGGGTGACCGGCGACCTGGCGCGCAAGAAGCTGCTGCCGGCGATCTATGACCTCGCCAACCGTGGGCTGCTGCCGAACGACTTCGTGCTCCTCGGGTTCGCCCGCCGCGACTGGGGCGACGGCGACTTCGCGGCGCTGGCGAAGAAGTCGGCGAAGGAGCACGCGCGCACTCCGTGGAACGACGAGGTGTGGAAGCGGCTCGCCTCCGACATTCAGTTCGTCCCGGGTTCGTTCGACGACGACGACGCATTCGACACGCTGTGCAAGACGCTCGATGAACTGCGTGAAAGCCACGGCATCAAGGGCAACGCCGCGTTCTACCTGTCCATCCCGCCCAGCATGTTCCCGGTTGTGCTCAAGCAGATGGAGCGCACCGGCCTTGCCAGCAACGAGCAGAGCGGCGGCTGGCGTCGAGTGGTCGTGGAGAAGCCGTTCGGGCACGATCTGGCGAGCGCGCTGGAGCTCAACGGTCTGGTCGACGCGGTCTTCACCCCGCAGGACGTGTTCCGCATTGATCATTACCTGGGCAAGGAGACGGTCCAGAACATCCTCGCGCTGCGGTTCGCCAACCAGCTCTTCGAGCCGGTGTGGAACTCCAATTACGTCGACTCGGTGCAGATCACGATGGCCGAGGACGTCGGCATCGACGGCCGCGCAGCGTTCTACGATGCGACGGGGGCGGCGCGCGACGTGCTGCAGAACCACCTGTTCCAATTGCTCGCGCTCACCGCCATGGAGGAGCCGGTCGAGTTCTTCGCCGAGGCGATCCGCACCGAGAAAATCAAGGTTCTGCGAGCGATCTCGTTGCCGCCCGACCTCGGCGCGTATGCGATCCGCGGCCAGTACGACCAAGGCTGGCTTGCCGGCGAGCGCGCGGCCGCGTACGTCGCAGAGCACGGCATTTCAGCAGACTCGACGACCGAAACATACGCTGCGGTACGGCTGGGTATCGAGACGCGCCGCTGGGCCGGCGTGCCGTTCTACCTGCGGACCGGCAAGCGGCTCCCCCGGCGAGTCACCGAGATCGGCGTCCTCTTCAAGAAGGCACCGCACCTGCCCTTCAGCCAGACCGACACGCAGGAACTCGGCCACAACCAGCTCGTGATCCGGGTGCAGCCCGACGAGGGCGTCACATTGAAGTTCGGCTCCAAGGTGCCGGGGACGCAGATGGAGGTCCGCGACGTCGCGATGGACTTCCTCTACGGCGAGGCGTTCACCGAATCCTCGCCGGAGGCATACGAGCGGCTGATCCTCGACGTGCTCATCGGCGACGCGACGCTCTTCCCACGCAACGACGAGGTCGAGGCGTCCTGGCGGGTGATCGATCCGCTCGAGAACTTCTGGGCCGGCACCAAGCCCTACCTGTACCGCGCCGGCGAATGGGGACCGAAGGAATCCGACGAGATGCTCGGCCGCGACGGCCGGCAGTGGCGCCGGCCCTGACACTGTGCGCGGCACCTCGATCTCGGCTGCCCCCCGTTGGGGGGCAACCTCGACCTCGACTGCGCCACCGGCGCAGTGGCCGCGCGCTCTTCGCGCGAGCGCTCATCGCCCGGTGGTCGCGTTAGCCTTGCTCACCTTGGGGAGCTTGTTGTGACGACTTTGTGGGATACGAGTGGGACGGCTGTTGTTAAGGCGCTGGCGGCGGAGCGGCGCACGGGCGGCGCGGTCACGAGCGGAATAGTGCTCACGCTCGTGGTTGTCGTCGACGAAAAGGACATAGTCGAGGCGGAAGAGGCCGCCACGATCGCGGCAAGCATGCACCCGATGCGGATGCTCATGGTGGTCCGCCGTCAGATCGACGCGCCGGTGCCGCGGCTGGACGCCGAGGTCCTGCTCGGCGGGCGACTCGGGCCGGGCGAGGCAGTGGTGATGCGCATGTACGGCCGTCTCGCGCTGCACGCCGAGTCCGTCACGCTTCCCCTGCTCGCCCCGGACGCACCGGTCGTCACGTGGTGGCACGGGCCGCCGCCCGACCGCATCTCGTACGACCCGTTGGGCGTCTTCGCCGATCGGCGCATCACCGACGTCCAGCGGGCCGGCGATCGGGTATCGGCGCTGCGGCAACGCGCGGTCGACTTCGCACCAGGTGACACCGACCTGTCCTGGACACGCATCACCGGATGGCGGGCGGCGCTTGCGTCGGCCCTCGACGGGCAGCACGACACAGCCGAATCGGCCACGGTTTACGGCGGCGATTCCGACCCGTCTGCCCTGCTACTCGCCGGTTGGCTGTCCGCGCGGCTCGGCTGCTACGTGCCCGTTACCGGGTCCGCGGCCGACGAGATCGACAAGGTGACGATCGGCTTCGCCGACGGCGCGAGCATCTCGGCGGACGCGCAGGGCGGCAAACTCATCCTGCAGCGCGCCGGTCAGCAGGACTCGATCGCGCCGTTCCCGGAGCGCTCACTTGGCGAGCTGCTCGCTGAGGAGCTGCGCCGCCTGGATGCCGACGAGGTCTTCGCGCAGGCGCTGGGTGCGGTCACCGGCTTGACCGGGCTCGCCGACCGGCCCAGCCAGCGCATGCACATCTGGAAGGACCCGGCGCTCTCCGACGAGGCTCCGAGCGCAGCTGGCTGATGGGCGCCCCTCCCGAGATCTTCGTTGCGTCGACGGCTGCGCAGCTCGCCGACGACGTCGGCGCGCGGCTGGTGACGACGCTGGTGTCCGCGCAGAGCGTTCGGCCCTTGGCGTTTCTGGCGGTCACCGGAGGCGGCATTCTCGAGCAGACCATGGCGGCGCTCAAACAGAACCCGGCGCGCGACGCGGTTGACTGGCGGCGGGTGAGCCTGTGGTGGGGCGACGAGCGCTTCGTTCCGGCCGACTCGCCCGACCGCAACGACCTGCCCGCGTTCGCTGCACTGTTCGACGCCTTGCCACTCGACCCGGCTAACGTCCATCGGATGCCCGCAGCGGGCTCCAGGTACGGCGACGACGCGGAAGCGGCCGCCGAGGCGTACGCAGCCGACCTCGCTGTGGCGGCCGACCCGGGCGAGGACGTCCCGCACTTCGACGCGGTGCTGCTCGGGGTGGGTCCGGACGGGCACTGCGCGTCGCTGTTCCCGGAGCACCCGGGCGTCTACGAGGAGCAGGCGTCGGTGATCGCGGTGCACAACTCGCCCAAGCCACCGCCAACCCGGCTCTCGCTCACCTTCCCGACCCTCGATGCGGCCAACGAAATCTGGCTCGTCGCGTCAGGCACGTCGAAGGCTCAGGCGGTCGCGATGGCTCTGGGTGGCGCCGGCCGGGTACAGGTGCCGGCGGCCGGGGCGCGCGGCCGGCATCGCACGCTATGGCTGCTGGACCGGCAGGCCGCCGCCCAACTGCCGGCCAATCTCTACCGCGCCCCCACGGCTTGATATATCAGTTTTCGCCGCGGCGTGCGCGCAGCCGCTGCAGGGCTTCCTCAAGGATCGCCGCACCGTCCTCGTCGGTGCGCCGCTCCTTTACGTAGGCCAGGTGCGTCTTGTACGGCTCGTTACGCGGGGCATTGGGCGGGGTGTTCGACTCCCGCCCCGCGGGGAACCCGCAGCGCGGGCAATCCCATGTGTCAGGAAGCACAGCGTCCAGGGCGAAGGCCGGCCGCACCTCGTGGCCGTTAGCGCAGAAGAATGAGATGCGCTGTCGCGGTGCAGACTCGCCGCGTTCCTTCTCGCCCATGGGACCAGCTCCGACCCGGCTGCCCCGGATCGCACTGCCACCGGCCACGTGTTGTCTCCTCGGGATGACTCGGGGATGGGGTATCGCGGCTCAGCTGTGCTTGTACAGCAGTCCGAGCCCAACGATGCAGATTGCCCAGACGATACCGGCGATAACCGTTATCCGGTCCAAGTTGCGCTCAACCACGGATGAGCCGGACAGGTTCGAGTAGAACGAGCCGCCCAGCATCGACGACAGCCCACCGCCCTTGCCGCGGTGCAGCAGGACCAGCACCACGAGCAGCAAGCTGACGAGGACGAGCACGACCGATAGCGCGAAGATCATTGATCGGCCCCAATGGAGAGTCGGCGGAACATCCGGCACAGCCTACCTTGTCGTCTTCAGGCCGGACGCGCGGCAAGCACAATCGTGGCGAACTCGGCCCCGTCGAGGCTGGCGCCGCCCACCAGGGCCCCGTCGATGTCGGGCTGTGCGACGATCTC
>JBPYES010000156.1:0-4508 GCA_051984825.1 Jatrophihabitantaceae bacterium | reverse complement strand
AGCGCCGCTCTACCCGTCTCCGTCTCGACCAGGGGAAAAGCCGCGAACAGCGGCAGATCCAAACCCTGATGAAAGATCAACGAAGTCTCGAGTCCACCGTCCGTCAAGCGCACGCCAAGCATGACAGAAGGGTAGCCAACTATTGCTGGCGCTACGCCGATTAATTTACGCCCAGTCATGACTCCGTGATTCACATTGTCGCGTTCAGGCGAAACCTAATAGGAATTTGCCTGGAACGCGTCGGAGCGTCTAAACCCGGCGGCAGGCGGTGATTGTGGACGTGCGAGCTTGCAGGTTCACCGACTGCGACGGCCCACGCCGTAGGAGTGACCCCCCGATCGCACGATCGCCGCTGCGGACCTCGCTGTGCGCAGCAACTCCTGTGTGCCTCATTCCAGGTCTTGACGCTCAAATTGGTCTATGCCAATGTGATCGCGATCGTCCGGCCGAAACGGATGTTCCACACGTGGCCGCTCCAGGTGGCCCCAACAGTGCGAGGAGGACGGCAGTGGCTATCAACGACAGTTCCGGTGGCGCTCCAACCCACTTCGACGCGTTTCCGGCAAGCGACAAACGGGGCGTCAGCAGGCGCAGCGTGCTCGTCGGCGGGGCGGCGCTGCTCGCCGGCGCCGGACTGATGAGGCCGATGCGAGCACTCGCCGCTGACCCGACCAGCGGGGTAGGCGGTTCCACGCCGTTCGGGCTCTCCCCTGCACAGCAGGTCGGGCAGCGCGTGATCTGGTCCTATCACGGTCTGACACCGCCGCAGCAGCTGTTGGACGCGATCCGTGCCGGACTGGTCGGCGGGGTGATCTTCTTCGGCGAGAACATCAGCCGCCCTAACTACCCCGGCCAGATTCAAGCGGTGACCGCCCAGTTGGCGCAGGCGCAGAAAGACAGCGGCATCCCATACCCACTGCTGCTCATGACCGACCAGGAGGGCGGCATCGTGCAGCGACTCCCCGGCCTCCCGGGGATGACCGAGAAGCAGATCGGTGCGTCGGCGGATCCGGTTGGAACCGCGACGACCGCGGGCAAGGGCGCAGCCCAGAATCTGCTCACCGCCGGGATGAACTGCAACCTCGCGCCGGTGCTTGACGTCTTCCGGCAAGCCGGCAACTTCGACGACGAGTTCGGCCGCTCGTACAGCATGGATCCGGTCGTCTGTGGTGAGTGCGGCGCCGCGTCGATCACCGCACAGCAGAACCTCGGTGTCGTCACGACGGCAAAGCACTTCCCTGGGCTCGGCGCCGCGACCACCAACGAAAACACCGACGTCGGGCCCGTGGTGCTCGACCTGCCACTGTCGGAGCTGCGCAGCATCGACGAGTTGCCGTTCACGTACGCCATCAACGCCAACGTCGACATGGTCATGACGTCCTGGGGGACTTACCCGGCGCTCGACCCGAACTTGCCCTCCGGGCTGTCACCGAGAATCGTGCGGGGCGAGCTGCGCGGGCGATTGAAGTTCCAAGGCGTGACGATCACGGACGCCATCGAGGCCGGCGCGCTGGATGCCTTCGGCGGCACCGGTGAGCGCGCGGTGGCGGCCGCGGCTGCCGGCATGGACATCATCCTCTGCTCCGTGCGCGACGTGCAGCAGGGCCAGGACGCCGTCGACGCGCTCCAGGCGGCGGTCGCAGACGGGCAGCTCGATCGGGGCGCGCAAATTCACGCGCTGCAGCGCGTCCTCGCGCTCCGCCCGGCCCCCTGAGGCATCCACCAAGGAATCGGAGAGACGGCGACGGCCGCGACATAGTGTCGGCCTCGTCGTCTGTCCGGTGGCTGGCTGATGATCTTGCAGCAGTACGGGGTTGATCGCTCCGCCCGCACGCAGCGCCGCTCCACGCAGCGCCGGTCATCGCTGGTGCATAGGGTCAACGGGTGTCCGCGATCTCGACGATGCTGGCGCCCGGGAAGGCGCGGACCGCGCGGATCACCACGTAGTCTGACGATCCCTTCGCCGCCACGCGGTAGGTATAGGCCCGCGCGCTGGGCACCGGGGTGATGTCCAGGTCGCCGCGCAGATACTGCCAGCCGTAGACCGAACCCGCATAGACCTGGACAACGGACTCGGGGCTGCCACGCCACGGCTGGTGTCCCTGGTTGAAGGCAGCCTGCTCCGCGCGTGCTTGGGCAAGGTTGTTGTCCGGCCACATCGTCCAAGCGGGAGTCTTCGCGACATCGAGTACCAGCCGGTCAGGTGCCGTCAGCCGCCGCACCTGGAAGCCGGCCGTCCGGCTGAGCCCGACCCCCACGCTCAGCACGGCTTCGAAGTCTCCGGAGATCGAGACCTGCCGCAGGGTGGCGAACCCCGGCGTCAGCGTCGATGGGCCCTGGTAGGGCGTTATCGGCGTCGCCGCGTACCTGGCAACGCCAGCATGAATGACGATCTGCAGGAAGGAGCGGCCCTGCAGCGCCACGATGCGGTTAGAGGGGTCTTGGCGCACGACCGGTACGTAACCCACCTTGACTGCGCCGTACGGCGCGCTGAATTCGAGGACGAGTCGCTCGAATGAGCCATGCTGAGCGGTACGGATGTGTCTCAGCACGGCCACTCCTCGGCTGGCCACGGCTGGGATCGTCCGCGGCTCGATCGGCCATACCGGGCCGGTGGCTGGCGATGGCGTGCCCGGATCGGGCTTCCCGGACCCGGCCTGGATCGGCCACCCGACGAGCTGGTGTGCTCCCGTCGCCGAGCAAGCGCTGAACCGGTAAGCGACATAGACCGGAGTCGTTTCGTTCGGTGGGTAGACCTTCAGCGCCGTGGCAGTGACCTTGCCGCACAACTCCGCCGGATAGTTGTCGGCGTTGCGGATCCCCAGCACGCTGTGCGCGATCGCTCCGGGCAGGAGCGTCACCGTGCTGACCCCGATCGGGCCGTCCCACGTCGCCGAGTTGCCGACCTGATGCCCCTTGGCAATGGCCGAGACGCCAGGGTAGCCGCGTATCTGGCAGCTGTGCTGCGCGACGTTTTTGAACTCGATGAGGTAGTACTGCGTGCCCATGGCGCCACCGCTCACGGCGGGCGCGGCCCACACCTGCAGGTCAGACGTGGCGCACCGCGGCGTGCCCGCCGGCGTGGGCTGCGTCGGTGCCGTCGGGGTGGGCGGTGTTGGCTGCGTCGCGGTGGACTGGCTCGGCGTCGTGCCGGTCGGCGACGTGGTCTGCGACGGCTTGGAACTGCCACATGCGACAACCAATGCCGAAACCGCAACGAGCGTCGCTACGAAGCGGAACCTCCTCATGATGATCACCTCCCAGGATGCGACGTCCGGGTGCCGGTCGGACGCCGTCGCCGCATGCCTCCAAGCCCAATCTCGTTCGACCCGCGGTGCGGCGAAAGCCACCCAAGGTGTGGTCTGCGCTCACCGCGCGCAGAAGCCGGCGAGGCTTGGTGGCGGCTCGGCCGAAGCGTCAAAGTTCGTGCGGCGGTACCAAGCCGAACTGCAGTGCCATCTCGGCGAGGCGCGACCGCTTCTCGTTCTGCGCCAGGTGCTCGACACCGAACTTGTGGAACAGGATCCGCAGATGCGTCTTCACGGCGTCCACGCTCAGGCACAGTTCGTCAGCGATTTGCCGATTGGTTGCCGGTGTGGCGTAGTGCTGCTCGTCCCGGTGGGGCCGGCACAGCGCGGCCAACACCGCGCGCTGGGCCGCCGTCAGCCGTGTGGCGGTGGGAAGCGGTTCGCCGACGAGCGTGTGCAGCCCGTCGGGTTCGGCCGGTGCGCAGTAGGTTAGGACCGTCACGCCGACCCGGATCTGGTCCCGGTCATGCAGCCGGACCCGGCCGATCACGCGTCGGCCGCTGACGAACGTGCCGTTGCAAGACAGCCCGTCATCGACGATTGTCCACACGCCGCCGACGCGCTCCAGCTTCGCATGCACCCGGGACACGAGCAGGTCACCATCAATGACCACGTCCGCGAACGCAGAGCGCCCGATCGTCACGACACCCGCCTGCAGCGGCCAACAACGCTTCTCGCCGTTCGCGTCCCACCGCGACAGGTACGGCTCTGACGCCCTGAACGGCGTAACCATGGCCGCCTCCCACCCTGCACGTTCACTGTGCGCCCGCCCGCCTGGGCGGGGAAGGGCCGAACGCCCCGTGCTGGCACACCTGGCGCCCTTACGCCACATAGACACATCGCGCCACACGGCGGTTGCGTTAACCCGACGTCAGGGTCGTAGGCGAGGTCGCGAAGCCGATCCAGGCGTGCAAGCGGTTGCGATAGCTCCGAACGTGCTGCGATCCGCTTGCTAGCCGCGGTGCCGTCGGTCGCAACCGCGCAGCTCAGCGTCGCCGACCCGGCGCCCGGGACTTGGGAGATCGACGTGGTGCTCAACCTCACCATCAGCGGTAGGGAGTTCACCCAGACGGTGTACGGGTTCGCGCACGTGACACGCTGAGATCGCGAACCCGTCTCACTGGCGGTCAGCTGATAGTGATGTTGTCGATGCCAACGCTGGAGTTGGCCCCGTTGGCCGAGCCCACTAGCTCGACGCGC
>JBPYES010000155.1:0-20250 GCA_051984825.1 Jatrophihabitantaceae bacterium | reverse complement strand
GGGCACGCCTGTTCTGAGTGTCAAGCCCCCTGTGGTATGCGCTCAGGAGGCATACCCGGCCCGACCTTGGCCTGAATGTCGGCCGGGTCGTCCACGCGACCGCAGTGCGGGCAGACGGTGTGCTGGGTGACTCCCGAGCCGCACGCAGAGTGGGTGTAGATGATCGGCGGTTCCCCGTCGGTTGCCCACTGGTCTCCCCATTCGGACAGCGAGACCAGCGAGGGCGCGAGCGCGCGTCCCTTGTCTGTCAGCAGGTACTCATACAGCTCAGGCTGCTCGCAGTACCTGTGGCGCCGCATGATCCCTGTCTGGACCAGGCCGTCCAGGCGGGCCTTGAGGATGTTGGTCGCGATGCCCAGGTTGCGCTGAAAGTCGCTGTAGCGCGTCGCACCCGCGAACAGAGCGTCGCGGACGATCAGCAGGCTCCAGCGCTCGCCGATCACCTCAAGGGTGCGCGCGATCGAGCACACCTGCGACTCATATGTCTTCCCGAGCACATCCCTCAGTCTACCAAGGAACTTGCATCATGCAAGCTGCCTCCAGTATGGTCACTTGCATGATGCAATCAGCCCGGTACGGCAACTACACCATCACCTTCTCCGTGGACCGGACTCCCCAGGAAGTGTTCGAGGCCATCACCAACGTCCCCGGCTGGTGGTCGCAGGAGGTCGAAGGCGTCACCGATCAGGTCGGCGGCGAGTTCGACTACCACTACCAGGACGTCCACCGCTGCACCATCCGCGTTACGGAACTCGTTCCCGGCCGTAAGGTCGCATGGCACATCCTCGACAACTATTTCAACTTCATCGAAGACCAGGCCGAATGGAAGAACACACAGGTCGTCTTCGAGATCTCGGAAACCGGCGCTGGCGCCGATGTCCGCTTTACCCACGTGGGCCTGGTTCCGGAGTACGAGTGCTACGACGTGTGCTCCAACGCCTGGGGCGGTTACATCCGTGGCAGCCTGCGGAACCTGATCATCACCGGCCAAGGGCAGCCCAACCCCAAAGAAGACGGGGAGGCGCCGGCCCACCAGGACGCCGTCACCAATCTGCGCGCCACGCACTCAAGCCAATCACGGGCAAGGTCGTCCTGATCACCGGCACCAACCGAGGCATCGGCTGGGCACTGCTTGCGGAAGCCCTGCGCAGGGGCGCCAGGCAGGTGTACGCCGGCACCCGTGGCCGCTTCCCGGACGAACGGGTCAGCCCTCTGCTCCTTGACGTGACCGACATGGCACAGATACAGGGGGCCGCGCAGGCAGTAACCCGACCGCATGTCGCAGACCATGGCTGACGGCTGGCGGAACAGCCCAGCCAAGGCACAGCACCCTTCTCGGCACCACGCGGCCCGCGGAACCGCGCGAATGGTACGGCCGGCTGCTTGCACCAGAACATGAGGGCGAGGGTCCGATCGATCTTGGCGGCTTCCTACTGGTTATTGACCATCGCTTCGACGTGGAGCCGAAAAACAACGAGCCCGGCCGGATGATCCTCAATTTCCACGTCGACGACTTCAACGCTATTGAGGCGCAGCCAAGGCGCCACTGCCGTCGTGCTCATCGTCGCCGCGACGCTAGCTACGATCCCCGCCAGTCTCGACACGACCCGCCCTGCGGGAACCCTGCTCAAAGGCGACCTCTAACTACACGCCAAGAGCGCGCCGCCGACGATCCGCCGCCGAACTTGACTCGGGCGGCCACACAGCGACGGCAGCTCGTCGCGGGGAACCTCAGCGCGGGTTGTGGATGTCGACACCATGTGGGTGGGCCGACCGGCACCGGTCTCGACCAACGACTTCAGGTTCATCAGGGACAGCGCCCAGGTCTTTGAACTCTTGCCAGCTCACTCGGCGGGTCGATCGGCGCACCGGCGAAACGCAATATCTCGCCGCCGACACGGTCGGTTGAGCCATACGTCACTTGCAGTGCGTGGTCTGCCGGCGCGACCACCCCCTAGCTTCGGCTACTCCACACCGTCGCACAGTGGGAGCCCAGCCGGAGTGATCTCTGAAGCATTCGAAGTGCGGCCCGAACTGTTGTGTGGCGATGCCGTGATCCCAAACTTAGCTGGACGCGTAGCCAGCGAGGGCCATCCCATACGGCATCACCGCAGAACGCGCAGTGGTGGGTCTGTCGTTGCCTCGCCATCCACGGCAACCAGTCTCCACCTGGAGGCAGGGACCATTCGGCGCTGCCGCAGGTTGCGCGCACCCGGATGCAGCTTGGTGGTCTGCTGCGGCAGGCTAAGGGTTTAGATGCCCCAATCCACGACACCCAGGAAGTGGGGTGACGTTATGGCAGGCCTTAAGGTTGGCGCCGAACGAGCTGAGACCGAGCCGCGCCCGGCGGCGGTCACGTTTGTGACCACCGAGCATTTCACCCTCCAAGGGGCCCGCTCGGCGACGATTGCGGAAGCGACCGGTCGCGCGACAATGTTTCTTGGCGCGGTCAGCGGCGGGCTGGTCGCCCTCGGGCTGATCGCTACCGCCGCCAGCGTCAGCACCGCGTTCTACGCCTTCGCACTCATCCTGCTGCCCACGCTGGCTCTTGTCGGGCTGATGACCTTCAATCGGGTTCTGCAGTCGGGGATCGAGGACCTCGGCTACGCGAGCCGGATCGCGCGGCTACGCGGCTACTACTTCCAGTACGCGCCCGAACTGGTCGACTACCTGCTCAGCGTCCCGCCGTCACAGCGACTGCAACTGCAAATGATCGGCGGCGGCCGACGGCAGAAGTACTTCACCGCTGCCGCGATGGTCGGACTCGTCACCGCCGTGCTTGCCGGCTCGGCAGGTGGGCTGCTGGTTGCCATCATCTCGCACCACGTGCTCGCGGCGGCAATCGTGGTCGGCGTCCTGGTCGCCATCGCAGCGTTCACCGCACTAATCCACTTCCAAGTCTCCACCTGGCGGCGAGCGGCGGCGCGCCTGTTCGACGACGAGTAAGCAAAGACGACCCGGCCGGGAACTCCGCACGTGCCACGTGTACGGAATCGGCGCTGTGCCGACGTCGGCACAATCAGCGATCTGGGCGCGACCTCACGGCTGCTTCGAGGCGGACGGAACCATCCCCATGTCATCGAAACCGATAGCCAAGAGCGCCACTCCGCCGCCACCGAGAACGTAGGGCACCACGAAGGTGGCCGGAAACCACTGTTCTCCCCCGCCCAGCCCCCGTACCTGCTGTCCTCCGAGCCGATCTATGTGTTGTGGGATGACGACCCCGTCCGCTCGAAGTAGTCAAGCGTGGACGCCTACCTGCACGCATACGGCGCCGCACCTCTCGGCGGGCGCGGTGCTCGTGTGGCTGCGCCGTAGCGGCTGCTAGCGGCAGGAGACGGCCGCACGCGGCCACAGGTTTTGAGCGGCGCCGTGGGCATCGAGCGTCGGCTGGTCCAGATCGCTGCCGGCATCGTGCGGCGCAGGGCGAAGTCGTTTCTGATGCAAGATGCTCGCCTAGGGCTTGTCGCAGGAAGCCTGAGGACCGCCGGCACCCCGACTGTGTCTGCCCGGTGCACTACTCGTCGGGGTCGAGGGAGGCGCTGGTTTTGATGGCTGTGTAGATGTAGGCCCAGCGTTCGGGTGTGCGGCGTTGTTCGCCGCGGAATGTTATCGACGCGAGCATGTCTTTGTCCGCCTGCGGCCGCTGCTGCGCCTTCGCGAACTCCAGCAGGGAGGCCGGCATCTCCGTGGGCGTCTGAGGTCGAAGCTCTCGCCCGATGACGTCGGCGAGGGTGACACCTAGCGCTACTGCGATCTTGTGCGGGATCGCAGCCCCGGGGCGTGCACCGGCGCCATTTTCGAGGGCCGACAGGTGGCTCTTGCTGACCCCAGCCGTGGTCGCCAGGTCGGTCAGGGTCATGCCCTGATCTTCCGAAAGGCGCGGATGCGCCCGCCGATGTCGCCGTCTTCGCCGGTGCCGCCCGGGTTGGATGGCTCTGTGCGGTTAGCGCGTCTGGCCATTGCTGGAGGTGCGGTTGGGTGCGCGGGGCGGGGGTGGCTAGCGCGAGGACGCGCATGATTCGGTTTCCTTCAGTGTCGGGGTACGGGTATTCCCGTGCGGAGAGGCGGTGTTGCGTGGGGGATGTCGCAGACGTGCCGGAAGCTCGTCCGGTGATCGGTTCGACGCATGGCTTCTCGGCTTCGGCTGGCTATCGGTTCCCCAGCGAGGTGATCGCGCCGGCGGTGCGCTGGTACCTGCGTTACGGCCTGTCCGATCGTGATGTCGAGGAGTTGTTGGCCGAGCGAGGTGTCGAGGTGGATCACGTGACGATCTACCGGTGGGTGCAGACAACCGGCGCCTAGGTCGATCATTGGGGCGCATGCGGATATGCACCCACGTAGCCTATGATTATGCCATAAACTAATGATCTCAGCCAATTGGCTCGGACGACTCTTGGCGGATCTTGTGGGTGATCTTGGTCGAGTCGCCACCTGCATTCGTCGAGCGAGGGGCTACGCCTCGGTATTTGACCGATCTATGCATCGCCAGCGGAAGCCGTCGATAGTGCTGAATAAGACGCAGCCGCCAATGATCACGTACAACACGATGTAAAACGCCCTGAGCGGAGTGGCTGCCGTACGCCACGAGGGGGTGCTGAACCAGCGCGACGACCGCGCCGCCCCAATACGCCGCCGCATCGATCGGACGGATCGCGCGACGCCAGGCCGGCGACAAAGCGCGACGGCGCGCCGCCGTTTCGGGATCGGACCGTTTCCAGTTCTCGAACCTAGCGGCGAGACGGATCATTCAGGTCCTCGACGCGTTGCGACGTCTCGTGCCGAGTCGATGAATGTCTCGACGGTTGGGTTGGTGGGTCCGGGGCGGCGGGCGAGCGAGACGACGGCTGGGTCTGCGTCGGTCACGCGGACGTAGACGATGTGTTCGCGTGGCTGCTGGACTGCTACCGCCGCCGGCACGATCGCGATTCCGCGCCCGGCGGCTACGAGGGTCAGGATCTCCTGGACGCTGGTGGCCCGGGCTGCGATGCGGCCGGGTAGTCCGTGTCGGCGCTGCTCGGCGAGCCATCGCGTGGGGACCGGGTCGTTGGGTATTGCCGGGTTGATGATGAAGCTTTCGTCCTGTAGGTCGGCGAACGTGAGCGACTCGCGGGCGGCGAGGGGATGTGTGCTGGGCAGTACGGCCAGGCGGTCTTCGTAGGTGAGGATCTCGACGTCGAGTTCGGTCTGCCCCGGCAGCAGTCGCGTGAACGCAAGGTCGATCTTGCCGGTAAGGATTTCGTCGATCCTGCCGAACAGCAACTCGTGGATCGACACCGTGACCGATGGGCGGCGCTGGTTGAAGCGGTCCAGCACGGCGGGCAGCAGCGCGTTGGCGGCCGATCCGTAGAAGCCGATCGACAGGTCTGCCACGCCGGCGGAGCGGGTGGTTTCGATCGTGTACTGGGCCTGGCTGAGGATCTTGCGGCCCTCGCGCAGCAGGGTGTCGCCGGCTTCGGTGAGCCGGACGCCACGGCTGTTGCGATCCAGCAGGGTGACGCCCATGAGGTTTTCCAGGCGTCGTATCTGCTGGCTCAGCGAAGGCTGTGCGATGTGTAGCCGCTCGGCGGCCCTGCCGAAGTGCAGCTCCTCGGCAACGGTCACGAAGTACTCGACGAGGCGAAGGTCGAGCCGCTCCATAGGCACAGGCTATTGCTCGCAAGGTGATCGGTCTTGGACTTCACAGCCGGAATGCCCGCATGCTGGGCCGGTTCGCCAACGTCTTGTTTTTGGAGCGCCGAACCATGACTGATACGACCACGATGCGGCCGACCCTTTCCGAGGCCACGGCGCGTTCGATGATCGACACGGCACGCGGCCAGGCGCGCTCGTTGGGGGTGCCGGTGACCATCGTGGTCGTCGACGAGTCCGGTGTGCTGCTAGCGATGTTGCGGATGGACGCGGCACCGCTGGTCAGCGTGCAAACCGCGATCAACAAGGCGTACGCGGCGGCCGCGATCGGCATGCCGCCTGATGAGTTCTACGCCGCTATCGAGTCCGACGCCGCGGCGGTGGCCGAGTTCGCGACGCGGCCCGGGCTGGCACTGATCGGCGGCGGGTTGCCGGTCGTGATCGACAGCAACGTGGCGGGCGCCATCGGTGTCGCCGGTGCGATGACCGCCGCGCAGGACCGGCAGATCGCCGCAACCGCCGCTGGCAAGGCCACCGCATGATCGCCGTGACAGCACGCCGACCGGCCCAGCGCCGGCACCGGCGACACCACCCGCCACGCGGCAGCCTCACGGTAAGGCAACCTCACCCGCGCCCTCGCCCGCCCCTGCCCGGATTCGGGCTGCGGCTTAGCGCCCTCGTGCTCGTGCTGTGCGCGTTCACCACTGATGCGGCGGCGGCCACGGTGAAAACGCTGGTGAGTTTCGATCGAACCGCCGGGCAGACGCCGGAGAGCGTGGCGATCGCCGGGGACGGCACCATCTACGTCAGCCTGGCATTCGCCAGCCAGATCCGCCGGATCACACCCACCGGCAGCCAGGCCACGCTGGTCATGCCGACCGCGGGCGGCATCACCGTCGGCATCGCGATCGACACCCATCACGACAACGACCTCATCGTCGCCGTCCGTTCGGCGGACCCCGCCGCGGCGGGCATCTGGCGCGTCCCGCGAATCGGCTTCAACCGCCCAATGAGAATCGCCGCCCTGCCAACCGATTCGTTTCCCAACGGCGTCACCTTCGACGCTCACGGAAACCTGTACATCGCCGACTCGGATCTGGGCCGCATCTGGCGTCTTGCCCGGGGCGGGTCGCAGGCGACTGTATGGGCCCAGGGAGCGCTCCTGGCACCGACCGGCGACAGCTTTCAGGGCTTCAGGCTGCCCGGCGCGAACGGACTTAAAATCCGGGGCCGCACGCTGTGTGTGTCGAACACCGCCCGGCAAGAGATCCTCGCCGTTCCCATCCAGCGCGACGACAGGGCCGGACCCATGGCGATCCGCTTCAGCGGCGTGCAGGCGGATGACTTCGCATTCGCCGCCAACGGCGACCTGTACGTGACCGAGAACCCGCTCAGCCGGCTCATCCGCATCACACCGTCCGACGCGCGAACCACGGTAGCGACAGCAGCCGACGGCCTCGACAACCCATCCGACGTGGCATTCGATCCGCGCCCGGACCGCCGCCGCAATCTCTTGATCACCAACTCCGCCTACTTCGGCAGCCACCCAAGCCTCCAGCAAATCCGAACCGACACCGTCGGCCGCCGGCCGCAGTGACAGCTGATGCTGCCCGATACGGCAGTTCGCCCGAGATGCGGCGGCGGGGCGAGCTGTGGCCGGCGGGGCCGGTCGGCGTGGCGCGATCTCAGCAGTTATTCACAAGTTCGACTTGTGGATCGATCACCAGAAACTGTTTGTGTTCGCCACGCTGGCCGGTTTGTGATGGCAATGCTGTGGCGATGGGAACCTCGATGCTCGTTGGGGGTACTGCCAGTGACTTCGGTGGTTGGCGGTCGATGTCGGAATGTGCAGCCCGAATAGCATCCGCGACGGGCTACTCGTCACCCGCCTGCAGCAGTACCTCAGCGCCGCGGCCTGGCAGGTCATCGAGGTACTTGGTCAGTGAGGACGCGATCATGAAACTGTTTGCCGTTGCCCGGCCACGCACCGGGGTTGATGCGCCGCGCGAGATGGCCCGGTCCGGCGTGGCGGAGCTGCGGGTGCTGTGGGGGCTGTATCGCGGCGGTGTAGTGCTGGAGATGTATTCGCCGGCGAGTTTGGGCGCGGTGTTGATTCTGCAGCCGTCGGCCGCGCTGTGCGTCCTGTTCGGGGAGCAGCGTTGACGGCCGCGGGCCGGGGCCGGCTGGCAGCTCTGCTGGCTACGCGCGGCGGTACCGCCGCGCCGGAGGCGCCGTTCGTAATCGAGCACCGCGAGGCGCTGATCTACATGCTGTGCGAGGCGGCCGAGCTCGAGCACGGCATCATGTGCCAGTACCTGTTCGCCGCGTTCTCCCTCAAGCAGTCCGCGCAAGAGGGGCTGTCCGCGGACGAGCTGGCGGCGGCGCAGCGATGGCGTCGACGGGTGTCGCACGTGGCCGCACAGGAGATGTTGCACCTGGCGCTGGTGCACAACCTGCTTTCCGCGATCGGTGCCGCCCCGCACCTGGCCCGGCCGAACCTGCCCGCCCCGGCGGGACACTACCCGGCCGGGGTGCAGCTGACCTTGCTGCCGTTCGGTGAACAGGCGCTGCGGCACTTCATGTTCCTAGAACGCCCCGAAGGGATGGACCTCGACGACGCCGACGGGCTGGCCGCGCTCGGCGAGGCGACACCGGTCATGCAGGCGCGCGACATCGTCCCGCGCGGCCAGGACTTCGCCACCGTCGGGCACCTGTACCGGTCCATCGAGGCCGGCCTGGCCCGGCTGTGCGAGCTGCACGGCGAGGACTGGTTGTTCGTCGGCCCACCGTCAGCGCAGGCCACCCCGAGGCAATTCGGCTGGCCCGAGCTCGTTCCGGTCACCGACCTGGCCAGCGCCGGGCGGGCCATCGAGGAGATCCTGGAGCAGGGCGAGGGTCCGCGCGGCGACTGGCGCAACGCCCACTTCGGCCAGTTCGTCGACATCCTTGACGAGTACCAGCGACTTCACGCCGCCAACCCGGGTTTCGACCCGGTCCGCCCGGTGCTGCCGGCCACCGTCCGCCCGCACGAGCACGAGCCAGACCTGCCGCTGATCAGCGACCCGCTCACCGCCCGCGTCGCGGACATGTTCAACGTCGGCTACGAGGTGCTGCTGCAACTGTTCGAGCGCTACTTCGCGCACACCGAGGAGACCGAGGCCCAGCTCAAGGTGCTGGCCGACGCGGCCGTTGCGCTGATGCTGCAGGTGATCAAGCCGCTCGGTGACCTGATCACCACGCTGCCGGTAGGGCCGGAGTATCCGGGCCGGACCGCCGGCCCGAGCTTCGAGCTGTTTTACGAGACCGACTACCTCATGCCGCACCGCGACTCCGCATGGGCGCTGCTGACCGAACGGCTCGATGAAGCCGCCTGGCTGTGCCAGGAACTATGCACCGGCCGCGGCGCCGGCCTCGCCGATCAGCTGGAGCCGATCCTGGCCGCAACCCGCGAGATCGAGGCCACCCTCGCGGCACACCTGCCTGACGGCACGCCGCACGCCGCGTTGGCCACACAGCCGCCGACCCTGAGCGCCGGCGAGCGTGACGCCCTGCTAGCCCGCGCCGCGCAATACCACCGAGATGGCGCGGGCGCGCTTGTCGACGCCGTCCACGCGATCGCCATCGACCCTTCGACGGTGCAGCGCGACGTGGTTCTGCCCCGGCTGGTCGACAGCGTGCTGCGCCCGCTCAGCGCTACGCCCGAGGTTGACGTTGACCAGCCCGTCGACCCGGGTGATGACCCGCTCTGGCAGGCGACCCTGGCCGCCACCCGGCTACGGGCCAGCCTCGACAGCGGCGGCCCACCCGGGCTGGCCGAAGCCACTGCCGCGCTGCAAGATCTCGCGGGTCGCCTCGCCGCACCCCCACTGCGGCAACAACGCCTCCGGGAGCTGTGGGCGGCCCAGGCCGGCCTGCCGACCACCCTCCAAACAGCACGCAACGGCCCCTACCTCGCGACCAACGTGCCCACTCTGCTCGACCACCTGGGTGACCCAACCCGGCCGGCGCCGACGCTCGCGCTGTGCCGCTGCGGCGCGTCGGCGATCAAACCCTCCTGCGACGGCGCCTGCGCCCGCACTGGATTCACCGATACCAAGGACCCGCACCGCGTCCCGGACCGCCGCGACACCTACCCCGGCCAGCAAGTCACGATCTTCGACAACCGCGGTATCTGCCAGCACTCCGGCTACTGCACCGACCGTGTCCCGATCGCCTTCCGCGCCGACACTGATCCGTTCGTCGCGCCCAGCGGCGCCCGCCTCGACGAGCTCATCCGGGCCGTGCGCGACTGCCCCTCCGGCGCGCTGAGCTACGCCCTCGGCCCGGTCGAGGCCCGCGACCACGTCGACTGGGACGGCATCCGGCCGAGGTCGATCCAGGTCACCCGCGACGGCCCCTACCGCATCACCGGCGCGATCGCGCTCACCGACGCCGACGGTCAAGCGGTCGCCCGCGCGCAGGGATCTTCCCTCGAGCACTACGCGCTGTGCCGATGCGGCCATTCACAGAACAAGCCGTTCTGCACCGGCATGCACTGGTACGTGCAGTTCCGCGACCCCACGCCCGGGCCGGAACCCACGCTGTACGAGTGGGCCGGGGGCACCACCACGCTGACCCGCCTCGCCAGACTGCTGTACGAGAAGCACATCCCCGCCGACCCCGACCTGGCGTCGGTGTTCGCCCAGATGCCCCCCGACCAGCCGCAGCAGCTCGCCGCCTGGCTCGCCGAGGCTCTCGGCGGTCCCACCGCCGAGCCGCCGCCATCCGCCACCGCCACCGCTACCGGCGCAGAGCTCACCGAACATCAAGCGACCCGATGGGTCACCCTCGCCACCCACGCCGCGGCCGACGCTGGGCTGCCCGCAGACCCAGCGTTCCGATCCGCCTTCGCGTCCTGCCTGGAATGGGCGGCCCGGGCAGCGGCCCAGCCTGCGCCGCGCTGGGATTGGGGTCCCGGCGGGGCACCGGCCCTGGTCGAACCGTCCACAGTGGACGACGCGGCACCGGAACTGCCCCCGCCGGATCAGCCCGTCAGCTTCGCCGCGCACATCCAGCCGCTGTTCCGCGCCCACGACCGTCGATCGATGAGTTTCGCCTTCGACCTGTGGTCCTACGACGATGTCCGGGCCCGCGCCGCCGACATCCTCGCCAAGCTGCAGGACGGCAGCATGCCCTGCGACGGCGCCTGGCCCGCCGACCACATCGAGGTCTTCCAACGCTGGGCCGAGGCCGGCACGCCACCATGACCGGCACGCGCCACCGGTAAGCCGCCGCTCCATGGGCATCATCCGTATGCAGGAGCGGTGCAACGTAAACGCGTCCGCCCATGAGCAGAACTCCGAGAGCCTGGCCGTGGCACCGGACGAAACGATGTCCGTGCTGCTCACCCACAGCGTAGTGACGACCCAGGCTGAACGGAGCAACGTTGCCTCAACCCGATCTTGTCGCTGCCTACCTTGACCGGATCGAATGCCAGTCGCTTTCCGGTGCTGTCCCGTCGATCAAAGGACTGCACCGGTTGCACCAGGCCCACCTGGAGCACGTCAGCTACGAAACCGTGGACCTCGTACTCGGACGCCCGGGGCGAGGGACGACGTGACTTCGGCTGGGACGGGGGCGAGTCGAGAGTCGTCAGCGCTGCGTACCGGTCGCGGACCGAAGCGCGCGCGGCAGCGCCGTCTGGTGTCCACGGCCAGTACGACGGGGTCAGCGGGTGGGTTCTCGCTGTGAGGCGAGCGTCGCCAACTCGACCCGCGAGTGAATGTCGAGCTTGGCGAAGATGTGGCGGAGGTGGGAGTTCACGGTGTAGGGCGAGATGTAGAGGCGTTCGGCGATCTCCCTGTTCGTCGCACCGACCACGGCCAGGCGCACAACCGCTACCTCGGAGTCGGTCAGCTCCGGCCACTGCTGAGCGCGGCGCGCGGTGGTCTTTGCGCGGCGTACGCCTCTGGTCCTGAGCAGCCCTCGGACCCTGGCCACGTCGTGTTCGGCCCCGGCGTCGGCGTACAGGGCGAGCGCCGATTCGAGGTACTTGACCGCCTCTGGCTGCCGCTCGGCCGGCAGCAGCCGACCGGCATCCTCGATCACACGCGCGCGCACGAGCGGCCGTGGATCTGCGTCGTGTAGCGCGGCCGCGGTCAGCGCCAGGTCGGCGTCGCCGGTCAGCAAGGCCCGGCAGTGAACGGCGCTCGCCTGCAGGAACGGGTAGTCCGGCGACCGCTGCACCGCTGCCTCTAGGCGCTCCACAACGTCCGTTGCCGCGCGGGTACGGCCGCCGGCCAGCAGCATCTGCACGATCGGCACGGCATCCGCGTAGCTGAGCGGGCTCGTTGCCTGCAGGTACCCGGATCCGTACGGGTCGATCGCGTCGGCGCCGACGGTGTCGACGAGGGTCATCGCGTCCGGCTGGGTAGCGACCATCGCTGCGAGCCAGTAGCCGATCCGCTGCGTCGCTGGGCAGACTCTTACCTCGATCAGCTGAAGTCCGGTGCGCAGCGCGTCCTGCTGGCCGTCCGACGAACCGGTGTGCAGCGCAACCCGCGCCAACACGTAGCCCGCGATGCCGTTGACGTACCCACGGCGCCCGTTGCCGATGTCGTCGGACATGTCGAGGACCGCCTCGGCCTCGGCCTGAGCGTCGTCCAGTCGGCCGAGCGCGAGCAGTAGTCGGCTGCGCAGCGTCGACCAGACCCGCAGCCGGGACGGCATGCCCTCGCTCTGTGCCCGCCGGATTCCCACGTCGATAATGCGCTGGGCGTCGTCCAAGCGGCTGAGCGCGATATGGATCAAGGCGCTCCAGGTATCAGGGTCCTGGACGGGCGCTGTCACGGTGTTTCGCGCTGCCACCGCCTCGCGCATGAGATCCAGCGAGTGGTGCCACTCACCACGGGCCAGCGCGGCGAGCGCGCGCGGCGGCAGGTTGAACCACTTGTCGCCGTGCTCGGATGGTGCTTCGGCGTCAGCCTCGGCGAGCGTGCGGAAGGATCCGGGGACGTCCCCGGCGATGTCGCGTCCGCAAGCCCGGACGGAGTGCAGCTGGCGCCGCAGCGCCCGAGCGAGACCGGGCAGGGCGAGAGCGCGTTGGCTGTGCGCCTCGACCTCGGTCGGCAGGTACTGGAGATTGAGTACGGCGAGCTTCAGGCGAGCGTTCGCCTCGGCCACGTGGTCGTCGAGGTCCGCTTGGGTCGAGGCGAGTAAGTCGCCGGCTTCGGCCGCAAGCCCGGCCCGCGTGAGCAAATCGACGCACTCTAAGGCGATCGCAGACCTCGCCGCGTCGCCGGGGGGTGTGAGGTCTAGCGCTCTGCGAGACAACGGCAGGGCCACTGCGGGCGAGACCACTCCGATCTCGGCTGCGGCGCGGCGCAGCAGGCCGACCGCGCGTGCGTCTCCGGGACGGGCGATGACGAGCACCAGTGGCGCCACGTCGCTGGCCGCGCTGCCGTGGGCGAGGCGTATGTCGAGTGCCTGGCGGCGCAGGCTGTCCACGAGTGCCGCGGGCAGGCCGGCCTCGATGGCGTCGCGGACCAGAGCGTGGGAGAAGCTGAGCAGGTGCTCGTCCTCCACGATTACCCTCGCGGCGAGCGCCTCGCGGATCGGGCCGAACAGTGCGCTGATCGGGCGTTGCAGCAGCTCGGCAAGCTCGTCGACGGAGAACCTGCTACCGAGCACTGCGGCCATTTGCAGCATCTCGCGCGTCTCGCCAGACATGCGCTGCAGGTGGCGGTCGATGGAGCCGATGAAGCCGGACGGGATGCGTGAGCTACGCAGCCGGGCGACGCCGCCATCGACCGCGACGAGCCCCTCGTCCAGTAGCGCGCGCAGCAGCTCGACCAGGAAGAACGGGTGGCCCTCCACACTGTCCAGCGCATCCAGCAGTGCCGGGTCCGGTGCGCCGCCGAGGTAGTCTGCCGCCACGTCGATCACCGCGGCGCGATCGAGGCTCGTCAGCGTCAGCCGTACCGCGCCCACGGATTCGAGCCGGGCGAGCATTCTCTGAACCGAGGCCGGAAGCTCGCCCGAGCGCACGGCTACCGCCCAGAGAATCGGCTGCGGCGCGAGTTGCGCCGGCAGGCTGGCCAGGGCATTCAATGTGGCCGCATCGGTCCATTGCAGGTCGTCGATGACGACGATCATCGGGCGGGCCAGTGCTGCCCGTTGTAGCCCGTCCTCGACCTCGCGGAGCAACCAGAAGCGCTGATCCGCCGATCGGCTGAGCCCCCGTAGTAGCTCGGCGTCGATCGGCGGATCGTCGCGGACGGCCAACGCCTGCAGCAGCACGCCGAGCGGCACGGTCTGCGCCGCGACGTCGCCGGCGGCGCGCAACACTCGCAGACCGTGAACGTGCGCAGCCCGGTCGAGGTAGTCCAGCAATGTCGTTTTGCCGAGGCCGACCGGCCCGTCGAGGATGAGGATCCTCCCCCGCCCACGCGCGGCGTCAGCCACGAGGGCGTCGAGGACTTCGATCTCCGCGGCCCGTCCACGCACCTCGCGCGGTAGCCGTCCTGGATCCAGCGCTGGTGCGGCCGGCGGCCGGCGACGGGAATCAGCGTCCCCAGTGGGCGACCAACCCCCCGGGGCGGACCACCTGGTCATGGGAGTACGCCGCGGCCTTCCACAGGCCGAGAGTAAACCCCTCGCGCAGTCAGCCGATCCGACAACCGAACCCAGCGCAGATTGACCCTCGGGGCTCACGCCTACGGAACCGACAGCGACCTGGCCACGGTCGAGCGGTATCCGGCGACGTGGACGAGCTTGGCGATACGTGTCTCAATGCGCAGCACGACATCGGCGAAAAGCCAGCCAGCCACCGTCGGCGTCACAATTGTCACCTGTCGGGGAACAGGTAGAAGTTCTGTAGTCCCTGCATGGCCTTCCCGCCGAATGTCGGGTACGCGGCTTCGAGTCGTCGGTTGAGGTCCGCCGGTCCGGTCGCGGCGGCATACGCGGTGCGGGCGACGTCCAGGTACTCGCGGTTGCGGGCGTACAGGCTGCGATCGCCCGGCATGCCGTGACCGGGCAGCAGGATGTCGTACGGCAGGGCCGACAGCGAGTCGATCGCCTTCTCCCAGGTGTCGAACGCGTGCTCGCCGATGAACAGGTGCACTCCGTGGTAAAGCACGTCCTGGGCTAGCAGGATCCGCTGCGCGGGTAGGCCGATTGCGAGCTGCTCGGTGGTCTCGGCTTCGACCGGCGCACGGAATTCGAACCTCACGCCGTCGATCTCCTCGTTGCCTGGCTCGACGACCTCGTCGACCGGTCGGGCGTGTACCTCGCCGGCGTCCTCGTGGCCGGGCGTGTAGCGGTATCCGCGCTCGATTCGTATGTCGCCGCTGCGGTTGATCAGCTCGCGCTGCGAGGCGAGCGCATACGTCGGTGCATCGAAGACCGAGGCGCCGACGAAGTGATCCGGGTGTGCGTGCGAGATGTACACCCGCGTGATCGGCTTGCCGAGCCCCTCGGCGATCGAGCGCACCTCCTGCGCGTACCCGATCGTGAGCTGCGCGTCGACCAGGATCAGCTGACTGGGCAGCTCGATCAGATGGCTGTTGACCCGCCAGCCGTGCTCCGGCGCGGTGTAGGTGTGGACGGTGGCCGAATCGGCCACCGTCCGCATCAGCGTTGCCGACATGCAGTCGTCCCGATCCGCCTACTCGGCTGCCGAAAGAAGCGTCGGGTCGGCGTAGACGACATGCCACGGCTGCAGCGTGTGGTCCTTGATCACGCCCGCGGCCGTGTACGGATCGTCAGCGGCGATCTGCCCGGCCTCGTCAACCGAATCGACCCGGTACACGAACAGCGCGCCGGTGCCGTCCTCGAATGGACCTCCCGCGGCGAGCCGTCCCTCCTCGTCGAGGCGCTTCATGTAGGCGCGGTGGACCGGCCTGGCAGCCGCGACCGCATCGAGGTCGTCGACGTAGTGGATGTAATTACTGACCAGCACGGCGTGCCTCCCGCTCCAACGCGACGGAAGGGCTCTCGCCCTGCCAGAACTCCGGTCCGAGCGTGTCGCGCAGGAGCTGATAGACCTCGGCGCGGAACAGGCCAGAGACCGGCCATGGGCGGCTGTAGATGCACATGTCGTTGATCTCCCCGGCGCCATTCAGGCCGAAGACCGCCCCCAGCTGCCACGCGTGGCCGTGCACCCGGGCGTCGTAGAGGACCACGATCGAGTCGCCGACGCGCTTGGCGTACCGGAAATGCGGAGGGCCGGAGACTTCCTCGACCGCGCCGAGGATGATCTTGACTAGATCGCCACCAGTTGCGGTCTCGGTCAGTACCGGCGAGTGGAACGCCACGTCAGTCGAACGGTCCGGCAACGCCGGCGGCGGGGCCAGGAAGCTCTCCGTGGGTCCAGACGGCACATACGGCGTCGACAGGTCGACGTCAGTGCGGAACAGTTCGTCATCTGCCGCGAGCTTCTCGCGAACCAACGCGACGAACGGGTAGGGCCGCGCGTACATGTCGACCGCGCGGTACCGCCCGTCCTCGCCCGGGGATAGCACGACCATCAGGCCCACCTCGCGGCCTTGGCCAAGGCCGAGGAACGTAACGATGGTTCGCTCCTCGTCCTCCGCGACGTACTCGGGCTGGCGGACGCCGAGCGCATCCACCAACTTGCGAATGATCGCGACGGCCCGGTCCCGGCCGACCACGCGGCCGAGGGTCAGCGGCGTCGCCAGCGAGACCGTGTCCTGAAAGGCATCGGCCCGCTCGCCGAGCGCAGCCGACACCACTGCATCCGATGTCATGAGTTCGTTCCCTTCGAGTTCATGGACAACCCGCGACCAGCCTGGGTCGCGTCCCTCCGGGTGGGCATCACCCGATCACGCCATATTCGAAAGGCGCTCGGATCGCGCCGTGCAAATCACCCGACTGAGCGATGCGGCCGGTCGCCGCGATGCCCAGCCTGGATGACGAGCGACTAGTCCGACCGAGAAGGATCGCCATGAGTGACGCAATCACCGTCCACGCCCGCACCGTGCGCCACATCCGCATCGACAGCCGACGCCCCTACGCCCAGCTCCGCAGCGCGTACGAAACGGTGGTGCCGGCCTTCGACCGCCTGGAAGCAATCGGCGTAGCCGTGAGTGGCGCCGGCTGGGCCGGCATCGAAGCACTGTCCGCCGCGACCGCCATCAACGGCCTGGTCAACTTCTTCACCTTCGACCCCACCCCGGTCATGGCACTCAACGGCAACACCGGCCACACGGTGACCTACCTGGCCGGCAACATCATCAAGGCGGAGCCCGGCTTCCGCGCCAACCCCGGCAGCTTCCTCTACATCCCGCTGCGCATCGCCATCTCTGAGAATGACAGCGGAACCGGCGAGATCAGTTTCGACCTGCCCACGGACCTGTTCGCCGCCCTCGACGACGGCCATCTGGCGGCCGTCGCCCGCGAGTTCAACGCCGCACTGCAGCGCGTCCTCACGCTGCTCGACCTAGAGATCCCACCCGAACTCGCCTCCGAATAGACGTGCGCGTCCAGCACCGTCCAGTGCTGCCACCACCGGCCATGACCGACCGGATGCCGAGTGGTTCTTGATCGCCTCGACACTGTGCTGGGCGGCGGGCTGCCACCCAACGGCATCGCGCTGGTCATCGGAAGCCCGGGAACCGGCAAGACGATGCTCGCTCAGCAGTATCGGTTCCACAACGCGACCGCTGACCGCCCCGGGCTTTACCTGGACGGTGTCTGAACCCTCGAGAAGATCCTGCGCTAGGGCCAGTCCCTGGACTACATCGACGCCTCGGCGCTCGGTCGCAGTGTGCTGTATGAGGACCTCGGCCAGACGCTGAACGACGACGGATTACCCGGCGTGCTGTCCCGCATCACCGAACTGATCAAGCACAAATGTCCCACCTTGATGGTGATCGACGGGCATCGAACTCATGTACCGCAGCCCCGCTTGTATCTCGACGAATGGGTCTACGACTTCTTCGACACCGTCCAACGCACGCAGGCGCGCAGGGTCGTCATCGACAGCCTCGGCGACCTCAGCGCCGCCTCCGGCGACGAAATCCGATTCCGCGAATACGTCTACTCACTCCTGCAACGCTGCGCTCGCAACAACATCAGCGTGACGATGACGCTAGAAGTGCCCGAACTGTTCGGCATAACCCGGCTATCCGAGTTCGGCATCTCCCACCTGTCCGACAACGTCGTAATGCTGCAATTCTGCGCGGAGAATCCGAACTCAAACGTGCTATCACCGTGCTGAAAACCCGCGGCAGCCCGCACCTACAGCAGGTCCAACAATTCAACATCAGCCCACAGGGCATATCGCTCGGCGGGCAATTCCAAGAGGGCCAAAGCCTGCTCTAACGACCCGCAGCCGCCATCGTGTGACGCCCAGCGTGAAGTGGCGCTGGCCTGCAGGCCAGCGCGCGGTGAACAAGACCGCGACGAACGCAGTCTCGCCCGTGCTGCCGGCGCGGCTCGGGCGAGGCAGACCGCGGTCCTAGGTTGCCTCGACGCGCAGCGGACTCTTGCCGTTGGTCAGGAGGCCGCGCAGCGTGTCGCGGTCGAGCACTGTGGGCTTGGTGGTGTGCAGGAAGTCCAGCACCGCGCGGGCAAACCGGATTGGCTCGTCTTGGTGCGGGAAGTGTCCGGACCGCTCGAAGATTTCAAGGCGGCTGCCGGGGATCGCCGCGTGCGCGGCGTGTGCATGCGCGGCCGGGATCACGGTGTCCCGTGCGCCCCAGACGATCAGGACCGGGCGTCCCTCGGCGAGGTAGAGCCGGTCATTGCCGCTGACGCGCTGACCACCCGGCCCCACCACGCTTCGCAGCGTCTGCACGAATGCCGACCGAGCCGGGGTGTCCGCCAAGGTGGCATAGCCACGCGCCACCTCCACCACCGATGGCGGCAGCCGAACTGGCAGTCGTCTAAGTAGTCGGGAGACGGCCACGCCGGCGTCGCGCACGTGCCGGTTGGCGATCACCGGGAGTACCAGTTCTGCCCCGGGCAGCGTTGCCGCCCGCAGCGCAACGCTGACCTCGCGTCCCAGTCCGCCGCTGGAGACCAGGACCATCCGATCGCAGTGCTCGTAGTACTGATAGGCAAACTGCATCGCCACCCCGCCGCCGAGCGAGTGCCCGACCACCGAAGCCCGATCGTGGCCCAAGCGCTCGAGCAGGTCGCGAAGCCCGCTCGCGAGAGCACCCAACGAGTAGTCGCCAGGTGGCTTGTCGGAGTCTCCGTGGCCGAGCAGGTCCGGCGCGATCACATGGGCGTGCTCGGCCAGGACAGGGATGACCGGATCCCAGGTCGCGCTGCTGCTCGTAATCCCATGCACGAGAAGCACGACCGGAAGACCAGGCTCACCGGCCTCGCGGTAGCTCACCCGGTGACCGTGCATGCTGACCTCCGCGGTCCGCACGATCGCCTCCGGGAATGCCACGCCCCAAGCATGAGCCGCAGGCCACTCCCGGTCCAGTCGCCCGGCCACGCCGGTACCGCGTCGGAGGGTGGTGAACGCAACCCTCCGACCCAGGACGCCCACCAGGGACACGCACTGACCGCTCGGTCTCACACGTCCGTGGCGGACATGCCGGAACTTACCGCCGACGAACGCGAGGGGACGTCCGAAACGCGAGAGCTACAGCGTCGCGAGCGCGCCGAGGCGAAGATCGAACGCGAGCAGCAGACCGGGCGCAGGGACCAGGCAAGCACAGAGCAGGCGATCGCCAGCCAGGGTCGCGACGATCCCCTCGGCGCGACCCGCGAGCACCTAGCCAATGAGCGGGACAGGCGCGCCGAGGAGCGTGAGCATTTAGCGGACGAGCGGTACTGGGCCGCCGACGAAACAGGAGCGACTCGCGGACGAGCGTGAAGGCTCTACAGAACAGCGCGAACTGGAGCGCCGCAGCCGGGCCGATGCCACACTCGAGCGAGCGCGCCAGTCCGAGTTGCGAGAACAGGAACGGATCAATCGGGAGGTTGCCGCGACCGAACGCGAGTTAGCGAGCGGGGGCAGCGAAGCGGAAACCGGGCGAGACCGCGTCAAGCGAGATCGCGAGGGCGGCGACGCAGACTAGCCCGGCACAAGCGACGACCGGCAAGTGCGCGCCGGGTGCGCTCACGCCACAATCCCGCGCACGTCCGCGGGAAACCGCGGCTACTGCCGCGACGTCACGGCAATCAGGTACTCAGCGGGCTACTTACTGCGCGGCAACTTGGACTGGCGGACAACCCCGGAGGCGTCTGTGCCTTCCTTGGCCGGTTTCGGCTTGGGCGTCTGCTTAGGTTTGCGGACCTCGCGTCCACCCTTGCTCTTACCCGACATCGCGCACTCCATGATCGTAGGGACGGTCGCCGGGGGCTCCACCACCACGGGTTCGGTTAAGGGCGGATGCCTCGACCCTACGCGCGATTGAGTCGTGCTCACGCACGGACGGCGAAGTCGATCCGCTTGACCGCGCTGAGCGGGATGACGCTGATCGTGTCGCTGGCCGCGCGGAACCCGAGGTAGCCTTCGGTGCGCAGCCGGCGCGTCACCTCCTCGGCGAACGAGTCCAGGTCGGCACCGAATCGGCTGTAGGCGCCGTGCAGCGGCCACAAACCCCCCGCATCGAATTCCACGGTCGCCTGTTGGATCAGATGAATCGTCACGTGCAT
>JBPYES010000154.1:0-2050 GCA_051984825.1 Jatrophihabitantaceae bacterium | reverse complement strand
AGAGCGCCGACGACCGTGCCGTTGATCCGGATGAACTGCAGGTCGCGGCCGACCTGAAGTTCCAAGCGCCGGCCGGTTTCATCGGCATCCCAGCGGGCGACCGTCGTGGAGATCAGCCCGGCGATGTCCTTTCCGTACCGCGCTGCAACGTGGCTGACCATACGCTGCAGTACGGCCTCGAACTTGCCCTGCAGTGAGGGGTCGTCACGAAGCGCCGTACCGACCTGCACCGTCAGCGACTGGACCGTGCGGCGTAGCTCGGAGCCGGGGTCGGCGGCGCCGGCGAGAACGGCGCCCTTGAGGTGCGTCCAGAGCGTGCTGAGCCACTCCCGGACCTCGGGGTGATCGAGCAGTTGCAGTTTGGCGGCGTCAATGCTGGCCGCCTTGGCCGGATCGGTCCGCAGCGCGGTCGCGTAGTCACGCAGCCGGCGGTCGAACTGCTGGCGCAGCTCGTGCGAGTTGTCGGCCGTCACGTCGGCAAGAAACGACTGCAGTCCGGTGAACAGCTTGGCGAATACGCGGTCGTCGACCCACTCGGGAACCCACTCGGGTGATTCCTCGGCGAGCCGCTGCCGGAAGATCGACCGGTTGTCGTCGAGGAAGCGCATCAGGCCGCGCAGTCCGGCGGTCAGGGCCACCTGGTGCTGCCCCGACTCGCACACCGCAGTGAGTATGCGGGAGATCAGTGGCGCCACGTCGGCCGACCGCAACCGCTTCTCCGCGTAAGCGGCCACCGCGGCACGGATCTCGTCGTCGCGCACGAACGACCCGATGCCCCCGAGAGCGGCGGCGAACTCTTCTGCGACGCGCGCCGCGTTGTCCGGCACGGCGAGCCATTCGCCGATGCGACGGGGCACCTCCGCCTGCGCGACGTGCTCACCGACGACCGAGGCGGTCAGAAAGTGCTGCTGCACGAACGCGCCGAGCGCGGACCCTAGCTGGTCCTTCTTGCGCGGGATGATCGCCGTGTGCGGGATGGGTATGCCCATCGGATGCCGGAAGAGCGCGGTGACCGCGAACCAGTCGGCGAGCCCACCCACCATCGACGCCTCGGCAGCCGCCTGGACATAACCCCACAGGCCATGCCCGTCCCCGACGGTCACGCACACGACGAATACCGCGGCCGCCACCAGCAGTAGGCCGGTGGCGTTCGCCTTCATGCGCCGCAGCGCCCGCAGGCGCTCGGGAGCCGGAACAGGCAGGCTCATAGCCGGCGGGATACTGCCGCGGCGAAGCGCACGGCAGCGTCCTGGTCGTACGGGAGGAAGAACGCCGGTTCGATCAGCTCGAGCTCGAGCAGGACCGGGCCGGCGGGCGCCGGCACCACATCGACGCGCGCGTAGAGCGGGTCACGGCCGAATCGCTTGCGCAGGAAACCCATCACCCGCCCACCGAGGTCCAAATGCTCCGGGTCCGGCCGGTGCGGGGTGATCTGCTCCGGTACGAATAGGTCTGCCGATCCATCCGGCGCCACGTCGTGCACGATGGCCTCCGGCAGCATCGGCGCCTTGCGGACGGCATGGCTGAATGCGCCGTCGAAGTAGATCAGCGCTGTCTCGCCGGCGGTGTCGACGTCGGCCAGGTACGGCTGCACCATGACCGCGCGGCCTGCGTTGTGCAGCACGGCCGCGTGGGCGCGTGCCGCCGCGTGTGCATCGGGTCCGAAGCGGCCCACTCCCCTGGAGCCGGCGCCGACCGACGGCTTGACGACGAACTCGCCCGCGGGTAGCTCGACCGGCTCTCCAGGATCACTCCAATCGGTCGGGACGATCGGGACGCCGGCGGCGGCGACCTCATGCAGATACCTCTTGTCGCTGTTCCAGGCGACGACCCGCGCGGCGTTGGCCAGGCGCGCCACCGATCCTGCCCAGGCGAGAAAGCCGTGGCGGTCGATGGGGTAGTCCCAGGTCGAGCGCAGCACGGCGAGGTCGAAGGCCGACCAGTCGACGGCGGGGTCGTTCCACACTTGCCATGACGACCGCATGCCGAGCGCGCTGAGGGCCGGGCCGAGCAGCTGCGCGTCCTCACCCTCGGGAAACTGCGCACACGT
>JBPYES010000153.1:0-17039 GCA_051984825.1 Jatrophihabitantaceae bacterium | reverse complement strand
CTGTGCGGCCTCATCAGCATCGACGCGACGACGCAGGGCTGACGTTGTCCGCGCCGACGCTCGCCGTGCCATTGGGGCAGCGCCGCGGCAGCGTCAGCTGCCCGATACGCGTATGAGATCCCATGAGAATGCTGAGTGTTTACCGTGTCGACGCTGTGACTTTGCTTTGCGTCCACGGCGGAGCGGGGTCCGGGTTTGACGATGCGCCGGTCCGCGTCATCTCAATGAAGGGTCACCCATGCACACAGCCCATCGACGTCGCATCGTGTGGACGGCGCTCGTGGCCGGGGCAGCCGCAGCCGGCGTGCTGCTCGCCCAGTCGGCGGCGTACTCGGATCGCGTCGCGTTCACCGCCGTGCCGGCGGCCAACTCAAAAGCCCCGGGCGTCGTCGCGCCCGACCAGCTCTCCCCGGAACTGCGTGAGGTCGCTGTCGCCCAGGGCGCCCATCGGCTGGAGAACGGCACCGCCGCCATTCCCTACTACGGCTATGACGGTGACAACCCGAACCTGGTGCCGCTGCCGAGCGATCCGACCCACGAAGCGCACAAGACCGAGCCGGACAAGAACACCTACCTGGTGTTCGACGGCGGCCTGCCCGGCACCGATCCCGGCTACGACTACGGCACCCACTACCTGTTCCAGGGGCACGAGTCCGGCACGCCCGGGTACCTGACCCGGATCAACCTGGACGCCGACGCCGCGCACCGCGTGACGTTGCTGGCCACCCAGGACACCGACGGACACGGCCTACCGGACATCGACGGCTCGACGTGGGACCCGTTCGCACACCGGCTGCTGTTCACGTCCGAAGGCAGCCTCGGCGGCGGGGTATGGCAGGCCGATCTCGGCGTGCCGGCGACCGTGCAGAGCCTGACCGGCATCATCGGCCAGGGCGGCTACGAGGGAATCCAGAACGACAACAAGGGCAACGTGTACATCGTCGAGGACTCCGGTGGGGTCGCCGGCACAGCTGCGACACACGCCAAGCAGCCGAACTCGTTCATCTACCGGTTCCTGCCGGCGGATCCGGCTGACCTCTCCAAGGGCGGCGTGCTGCAGGCGTTGCAGGTGACCAACGGCGACCACCCGGTGACGTTCCACGCCGGGCAGGCCGACGCCGACATTCTCGGCCCGGACACCCTTGCCCTGCGCACCTACGGCGCGTCGTTCGCCACTGGGTGGGTGACCGTGCACGACACCGCGGTCGACGGCACCGCACCGTTCAGCGCAAACACCGCGGCCAAGGCCGCCGGCGCCACGCCGTTCAAGCGTCCCGAGAACGGCCAGTTCCGGCCGGACGGCAAATTCGGCACGTTCTACTTCGACGAGACCGGCGACACCGATGCCCGCACCGAAGCCGGCTCTGCGGGTGGGGGTTTCGGATCGGTGTTCAAGCTCGAGTTCGGTGGCAAGTCTGGCGCCGGGGCGCTGTCGCTGCTCTACCGCGGTGACGTCATGCATGCCGGCTTCGACAACGTGACGTTCCTCAGCCGCAATGTCGTGGCCGTCGTCGAGGACGCCGGTGACCTGCTGCACACCCAACGCAATGCACTGGACTCGGGCTGGCTGCTCGATGTCACGGCTGACTACTCGCACGCTCGGCAGCCCGCGCGCTTCCTCGCGCAGGGCCGTGATGCCTCGGCAACCATCGACTCGTCGTCCTCGGCGCTCGGGAACGACGGCGACAACGAGATCACCGGCATCCACGCGTCCGACGGGGATCCGACGCCACGTGGCCTGCTCGGTGCGCAATCACCGAACCTGTTCCACAACGGCTGGCGGCTGTTCTACACCCGTCAGCACGGCGACAACGTCACCTTCGAGATCATTCCGGCCCAGTAGTAAAGGAGTTGTCCGTGTGTCGCGGTGCTATGACGTTGCGACACACGGACAACTCCTCCCTGCGCTGGGCCGTTTCAGCCTTGCGGCATTCGGGTCCAGCTGAAGGGCCCGAACGAGGTCGGGGTAGTGGGGTTGTGCGCTCCCGGCGAGACGGTGAACTTGAGCCACTCGAGCGGGAACGTGCTGCCGTGGACGACGATGCGGTGGAAGTTGGGCACGTTGTAGTACGGGTGGCTCGTCCACGCGTCGAAGCTGCACACGTCGGCGTCGCCGGTGCACGGCGCGCCCTGGACGAGCGGGTTGTCGGACCGGTACGTGTGCGAGTCGCCGGTGAACAGCAGGACCGGCTTGTGGAACGCGGTCGTGTGCGTGGCCAGGCTCGAGACGATCGGCTCGTAGTTGGTCAGGTGGGCCGGGGTGTTGCCGTCGAGATCCCACATGTCTGCCTGGGTGATGACGACGACGCCGGCCGCGTCGTTCTCGGACGCGAGGTTGAAGGCGGTGTCCAGCCAGCGCACATCAGCGGCGGTGCGCTGCGCTGCCTCGTTCTGCTGCGCCGCGGTGATCGGTGCTCCGTACCAGGGGTCGGCGTCGTTGTTCGACCCGCCCGGAATGTTGACGGAAACGAAGACGAAGCCCCGCTGCTGCCAGAGCACGTTCTCGACGAACTGCGCGTCCTCCGGATGGGCACGGTCGCGCACCTGCGCCTGGGAAAGCACATTCAGTGTTCCGCTACCGAGGGTGTGCCCCGGGCTGCTGAAGAAGATCGAGCGGATAAGGGCGAGATTGGCGACCGGGTTGCCGCCCGCGTAGTCGGCGGGTTGGCCGGTGGACGGGTCGAGCACGTACTTGATCTGCCCGGTAGTGGGGTCGTAGGTGCCGCCGCCCTCGCCGGCCTTGTGGCAGTCGGTCCATTCGTTGTCGCCGGGCGTGTACACGAGCGGATCGGCGTAGTGGGTCCAGAGCGCGGCGATCGACCGGTCGTACGCCTCGGTGCAGTACTGCTTGCCGGAGTGAATGTCGCCGACGTGGACCACCGTGCTCACGTCGGGGTCTGCGTTGACCGAATCGATGAACGCGGGAGTCGCGTTGAATTCGGCCGTGTCGCCCTGGAACGTGCCGTACGGCGCATCGCCGTACACGGCAAGGGTGAACGCGCCGCCGTGTGTGCCGTGGCTATCGGCAGCAGCTGCCGTCGCCGGCGCTGCGCACAACACCACCGCGGCCGCCGCCGCGATCCAAGACCGTCTCATCACATCGTCTCCTCGAGTGCTGACTCAGGACGTCGCACAGCCTTGCGGTAGCCCCTTCGGCATCGGGCAACGCCGTGGTTAACAGGAGGCGAACAACTCCAATACTCCGGTTGGCGACAAGGCGCGGCAGCACTCTGTCCACTGTGGACAGAGTGCTCGCGAATTGCCGAAGCGGCCGGGCTTGCGTGCCACCTCAGACCAGGTACCGTGCGAGAGCGCTCTCACGATCGGCCGGAGTCTCCGCGTGGGCACCACTGATTGCAACGGCCGGCGGGTACCGTCCGGGTACTCGCCCACACATTTGCGTGGGTTGCGGCGCAGTGGTTTAGACCAATCCGGGCTGTCTCACCGGATCGAGTTCAGCGCCGCCTGCAGCGTGGGGTACGCGGCGGCGCGCTCGGCGGCCTCCCGCGGCGGCAGCCTGCCGACGAGATACAGGATGGCCGCCCGGGTGTTCCCGTCGCAGGCGGACAGCGCCGCGCGTGCGTCGTCCAGCGACGTCGAGGCGACCTCAGCGACGATGCCGGCGGCGCGTTCCCGCAGCTTGGCGTTGGCCGGGACGACGTCGACCATCACGTCGCCGTGCACCCGTCCGAGCAGCGTCATCGCTGTGGTGGTCAGCGCGTTGAGCGCGATCTTTTGCGCCGATCCCGCAGAGAGCCGCGTCGAGCCGCGCAGTACCTCCGGCCCGATCGGGACCTCGATCGCGAGGCGGGCGACTTGCGCCAAAAGGGATCCAGACGTGTTCACCACGGCCACGACGTCCGTGCCGGCCCGGGCCGCGCCCTGTGCGAGCTCGACCGTATACGGCGTGGTGCCACTGGCCGCCACCGCCACGAGCACGTCTCCGGGCGCCGGTGCGAGCCGGGACAAATCGCGGTGCGCCATGTCGGTGTCGTCCTCGTGCGAGTCGGCGACGTCGATGCCGCCCGCCATGATCGCGACAACGCGGTCGCCGGCCAGGCCGAACGTCCCGGGCAGCTCCGCCGCCTCGGTGAAGGCAACCCGTCCGGACGTTCCGGCGCCCGCAAATGCCAACCGGCCGCCGGCACGCAGCCGGTCGGCGATCAGCTGTGCTGCCGCGACGATCTGCCCGCTGGCCGCGCGGACCGCGGGGATGACTCGCTGCTCCGCGTCGAGCAGCCGCGCCACGACCTGCTCGGGCGGCAGCAGGTGCAACTCGGGACGTTCCGTCACGCCCGGATCACGGCAGTCCACGCAATGCCAGTCACGCCGGGTGCGCCTCCGTCTTCTAAAGTGGACTAGACGAATCGAATGGTCGAGGCTTTGGCGCCGCGCTGTCAATGGTGTAGACATTTTCTGCATGACGCGCTCACGAAGGGATGGCCGTGACTGCAGCGGATGCGATCGAGCCCCGTGAGCCGAAGTACTACCTGGTCAAACGGCACTTGCTCGACCTGATCGAATTGCTCGAACCCGGCGCGTTGGTGCCGACGGAACGTGAACTGACGGCCACGCTCGCCACATCGCGCACCACGGTGCGGCAGGCGCTCGGCGAGCTGGTCGGCGAGGGCCGGCTGGTCCGGCGGCAGGGGTCCGGCACGTATGTCGCGGAGCCCAAGATGACCTGGCCGTTGCAAATGACGAGCTTCACCGAGCAGGCGGCCGCGAACGGGTTCATCGCCGGCGCCCGGCTGCTCTCCTCCGAGCGGGTGCGCGCCACGGGCGAGGCGGCGACTCGGCTGCGGTTGCTGCCCGGGGCGTACATGTACCGCATCGAGCGGCTGCGGCTGGCCGATGACACCCCGATGGCCGTGGAGACCTCGCACCTCTCGGTGGCACGGTTTCCCGGTCTGATCAAGGCGCTGCGCAAGTCGTCGTCGCTTTATCGGGTGCTGGAGGCGTCCTACGGCGTTAAACCGCTGACCGCCGAGGAGACGATCGAGACGCGGGCCGCGTCGCCCCGTGAGGCTGCGCTGCTCGGCACCGACACCGGCGCGCCGATGCTCGTGCTCGGCCGGCACAGTTTCGAGGCAGACGGGACCCCGGTCGAATGGGTCCGCAGCTGGTACCGCGGCGACCGTTACACCTTCGTCGCCCGGCTGACCACCACTGGCTGAGCGGCAGCAGTTCTGCGGGGTCGCAGCCCGTCCCAGGTCAGCACGACCAGCGCCACCCAGACCAGGCTGAACCCGGCCCACCGCGCCGGCGACATCTTCTCGTGGTCGATGCCCACGCCCACCGCGAACTGCAGCACCGGTGCGAGGTATTGCAGCAGCCCGATCACCGACAGTGGCAACCGCCTGGTCGCCGCCCCGAAGAACAGCAGCGGTATGGCAGTGATAACGCCGGTCAGCATGAGCAGCACGGTGTTGCCGGGGCTGTGGTGCGCGAACGCCAGGTCGCCGCGCGCCTCGATCACGAGCAACGTGACCAGTGCCGGCACCGCCATGTATCCGGTCTCGATGGCCAGCGACTCGACCGCGCCCACGGCCGCACGCTTCTTGAAGTACCCGTACAGCCCGAACGACGTGGCCAGCACGAGGGCGATCCATGGCAGCCGGCCGTAGTCGATCGTCAGCACGACGATCGCCACGGAGCCGATGCCGACCGCGACCCATTGCACCCGCCGTAGCCGCTCGTGCAACAACAGCACGCCCAGCAAGATCGTGAACAGCGGATTGATGAAGTACCCGAGGCTCGTCTCGATGACGTGCCCGGTGTTGACGCCCCAGATGTACGTGCCCCAGTTGAAGGTGATCACCACCGCGGCGCACCCGAGCAGCGTGCGCTTCTCGCGATCGGCCAGAACGGCGCGTACGCGTGGAAAGCCGCGTCCGTGCCACAGCAGGATCACGACGAAGGCGAGCGACCACAACATCCGATGCGCGAGGATCTCGATCGCGCTAGCCGGCTTGAGCAGCGGCCAATACAGCGGGAACAGGCCCCAGAGCAGGTAGGCCGATATGCCGTAGACGAGGCCCCGGCGCTCTTCGACGTCGGACCCCACAAGGCCATCATGCCGGTCGGGCTCCAGGCTGGGCGCGGGCCACTTTCCGGAAGGTGGCCCGTGTTACCAGACAGCCGGCATTAGTTCCGCGTTATCAGCTTGATCAGCACCAGCAGGTCGTTGCCCTGCAGCGGCTCGAGCAACGTGTTGCTCAGGTCCAGATACGAGCGCACCGGGTTGACGTACCACTGCCCGTCTGTCGATGTCACGTCGATGCCGATCCGGGGAACGCCGCTGGCGAACCGGGACAGCGCCGCTGACTCCTCGGCGGTGAGCGGATGGTTGCGGAGCGGGTCGGAGTTCAGCGCGTTGATGATGTCGTTGGCGCAGAACTTGCGGTAGTTGCCGTCAGTGGTGATGTCCAGGCAATCGCTGCCGTCGACCGCGACCGTCGTCTGATGCCCCGGCTCGGCGACGGTGACGCTCTTCAGCGACACCCTCGTGGCGCCGCTGACCTGACGGGTATTGAGTTGCAGGTCCTTGATCGTGCCCTGACCCGGGGAGGCGGGCGAGCTGTTGCGGAGGATCACGCCACCGTAGTCGTGCAGCACGCGCAACTCGTCCGGCGAGGTCAATTCGATCAGCCGCCGGTAGTCGCTGTTCTGGAGCGCCACGACGGCTTGCTTCACCGCCTCGACCGCGCTTGGCGCTCCCCTCGGAGCGATGTAGTCCGACGGCCCGGGGTTGGCGCCGCCGTTCTCGTGCACTGCCGTGTCGGCGATCGTGTACATGAGGCTCGGGTACCACCTGCCGCGGACTTCTTCGGCGGCGACCCGTACCGGCCCGTGCTCGCGGTTCACGTCCGCGAGCTTGATCGTCTCGTGCGACGTGGCACTGGCCGGGATACCGCCGGGAAAGGCGGTGTCGAGGAATTGCTGGGTGAACGGCACCCGCCTCAGATCGGCGTTGATGTCGATCGTTCCGCCGACGAGCATGACGACCTTGACGTGATCGTTGATCGTTTCGTCGCCGTTGGCGAACTGGATGCCGGTGGCCGTGACATCGACGCCGGACACTCGCCCGGGGTCGGCCGTGCCGGTCAGCATGTGCAGCCGCTTCGCCTGGTTGATCGCTTCGTTCAGCGGGCCGACCAGCGCCGAACGCTCGCTGGGCGGCAGGTGATCGAGGATGCCGAGCAGATCGGACTTGTTGAGATCGCTGACGAGCGAGGTCACGGCCTCCTGGGGGGACGCAGCGCCGCCAAATCCCGAGTTGGTGTTCGAGAACGCGATGAGGCTGGCGGTGCCGCCGGCGATGACCGCCGCCGTGGCGATCGCCGCGACGAATGGTGCGCGGCGGCTGCGCCGGGGTCGGGGGAGTTGCGGCCCGAGATGCTCCCACGCGCCGGGCGGCGGTGGCGGGGGCGGCGGCTGCCAGCCAGGCTGCGCCTGCGCGGGCCAGTCGGACGACTGCGACTGCCATGCCGGCGGCGGGCCAGGCTGCGGGCCCGGCGTCGGGCCGGGCCCGTATGACGGCGGTCCCTGGTACGGCGGCGGGCCCTGGTGCGGGGGGCCCTGGTGCGGGGGGCCCAGGTACGGCGCAGGGCCGGGCGGGGTGCGGCCGTGCGGGAGTGTGACCCAACCACCGGGCGGGGCCGGTGGTTCCTTGACGCGCCACTGCGGATCCTGTTCCGCGTTCGGGTCATATGGTGCGTCCGGTGGTTCGGTCACGCGGCGCCCTCCCTGCCCGTAAGACGAGAATGACAATAGCTGCCGCGGCGGTGGCCACCGTGCCGGTAATCGTCACGATTGGGCCGAGATTCTCGACTCGGACACTTCCGGCTGGGCCGCGTGCGAGCGCGCCGCCGCTCACCGCAGCCGCCCAGGCGGCGACGAGCAGGGCCAGCAGCGCCGCGACACGCAGCAGTCCCGCGGCAGCCAGCACGACGACCAGTGCGCACAGCGCGCCGAGAAGGGGCCAGCCGCGCAGTAGCGTCTCGGCCGCTCCGCGGAATCCGATCAGTCGCCGCAGTAGGCCGAACGACGCGTAGCTGTTGCGCTGAACCTCGCCCGATCGCAGCCACGGCAGGAACGTGCCGAGCACCATGGTCAGCAGTCCTGCGCCGCCCAGCACAAGCGCAGCTCGCACGCCGGGCATCCTGCCACGCCCCCAAGCACCACTTGTCCGTGTGTCGTGTCGCTATAACGCCGCGACACGCGGACAACTTGGCGGGGTTAGCGGGTGTCGCGCTCCATCCACCGCTGGGGCCGGCGCAGCGTGGCAAACCCGACGCGCCGGTACACCTCGTGTGCGTCGTTCGTGGCGAGCAACATCCGTGGAACGCCGCGCGTCACGAGATCGTCGACGACACCGCGCATCATCCAGGTGCCGATGCCCTTGCCGCGCCACGCCGGGTCGACGATCACGTCACCGATCCACGCGATGACGGCGAAGTCGGTGACCGCCCTGGCCAGAGCGACCTGCGTCCCGTCCGATGCGTACACGCCGTACGGGCGGGAGGTAACGAGGGATCGCTCGATCGTGGCGCGGTCGCGGGTATCCGCCCAGTACGCGGTGGCGAGCCATGCGCAGATCCGGTCGACATCCAGACGCGACGCGTCGTCGGAGAGGATCAGGCCGTCGTCCCGCTCGAGCGCAAAGGTCACACTGCAGATCCTGCCGGGCGGCTCAGGCGGGATCGCGGGCCACTTCCGGCTCGGTGGTCGTGCCGGCGCGGAACATGTCGCCCATGCCGAGCGAATCAGCCCAGTCAATGACGAGCTGATCCGGCATCGTGTCGCCGGGGTAGAGCTGCAACTGCGCCAGGGCGCCCGGAACATATCCAGCCCGCTGGCGCAAACGCGTCGACTCTCGCCACAGTTCGAGTGCCTCGTCGTGTCGGCCGGCGTCGTCGAGCATGCCCCCGAGATGGCGCAGCGGATACGAGCGCACATACCCGTCGTCGGTGTCCAAGGCGGCGCGCCAATATCGTTCTGCTGCGGCCTCATCGTCGTCCAGCACGAACGCAATCAGCCCGCGGTAGAACGTGGCGTACGCGCGGGCGGCGGCATCCGGGGCATGTTCGGCCAACCGGTCTGCCTCCGCGGCGAATCCGTCCGCGACTGGTGATCCGCCGGCGAGCTTGACGTGCAGCTGGCGCGCGTAGGACGCGCGCAGCCGGGCGAAGTCGACGATCCATGCCTGCGCGTCGTCGGCGGCCAGCGTGCGGCCGGCGTCCAGCCGGGCGGCGTCCGCCTCGCGCCGCATCCACCACGAGTGGTCGACCTCGGCATCCGCCCGGGCGGCGGCCAGCGCTCCGGCCTCGTGCGGGCCGGACGACTCTGTCGCGTCGAGCAGCCGCATCGCCTGCTGCCATCGTCCCGCGCGGACCAGGTCGCGGGCAGAAGCGATCACCGCGTCGATCTCCACAGTTGCCATGCTCGCAACGGTACTTAGATGTCGAACTATTAGACAATGATGCTTCGAGAGGTTGATACTTCGATTCATGAAGGACAGCGTCGATGACCTTATCGAGCAGTGGGCCGCCGCTCTCGGCGACATCGATCCACGCTCGGAGGGGATCGTGACGCGAATGCAGCTGATCGTCCGGCACCTCTCGTCGCGGAAGGCGGAGTCTGTAGAGGCGCTCGGCATGCACATGTGGGAGTGCGCGACGCTGTACGCGTTGCGCCGGCGCGGCAAGCCCTATGCTGCCGGGCCGACCGAGTTGGCCGCCGAGCTGGGCGTCACCGGCGCCGCGATGACCAACCGCGTCGACGCCATGGTGCGGCGCGGCTACGTCGTGCGCCGCTACGACCGCGACGACCGGCGGCGCAACGTCGTCGCGTTGACCCGCAAGGGCGTCGCGGCCGCCGAGCGCATCGTCGACGGGCAACGAGACGTCGAGGCAGAACTCGTCGGCGCGCTGACGGCGGCACAGCAGGAGCAGCTGATCGCGCTGCTTCGGCGGCTGATGCAGGTCGTCGACGCAGGCCCCTAGTTCACGGCAAGGCGCGCCGCAGTTGTCGGCATCTCGGCGAAGGCGCGCACCTCATCCAGCTCGCCTGCCATCGCGGTGCTGAGCTGGCCGACCACCACGGCATCGTATTCGGGCGTGGTCATCCCGGGTTGACCTCGATGGTGACCAGAACGCCGTTGGTGAGCATGTCGAAGACCGCAGAGCGCTGACGCGACTGCTCGACGACTTTACGCAGCTGCTCGGGGTCGTCGCCCGACACCGTGAAGCTGACCTTGATGTGCTCGAAGCCGTTCCGGACGTCGTCGGACAGGCCCAGGATGCCGAGCAGGTTGATGTCGCCCTCGACCGTCGAGGTCACCTCGTCGAGGGTCACTCCACGGGCGGCGGCGATGTTGGCGAGTCCGGATGTCAAGCAGGCTGCCAGGGCGTGCAGGAGGTACTCGACGGGCGTCGGCCCGTGGTCTTTGCCGACCAGCACGGCCGGATGGTCAGCTTCGAGCGTCCAGGCCTGCTCGTGCGCCAGGTCCTGGCCGGTGCCGAAGAATCCGTCGATGCTGGACCGGTTGTTGGTGCCGCTCACCCAGACCGACCGACTGCACGTACGAAGCCCGGTGCGCGGTCGGGTGATACACGTGTCGGCTAGGCGACCTCGGCGATGAGCTGCGCGGCGCGGGCGGCGCCGTCGGTCTCGACGTCGAGATAGTCGACGGGCTTGCCGATCAGGTCGGCAATGCGGGCGGCAACAAGGTCGGGGCTGCTGCTCGCGTAGTCCATGTAGTGGCCGGCACCGTAGCGGTCGAGTCGATGCCGGACGTGGTAGTTCTGCTCGAAATGGTGCGCGAGCGGGAAATACAGGAACGGCCGCTTCGCCGCGGCGAGCTCCATCGTGGTGGTCAGTCCGCCCTGCACGACCGCCAGGTCGCAGACGCAGAGGTGTTCGTAAAGCCGGTTGACGTAGCCGTACAGCTCCAGGCCGGGACGCTGCGCGAACGTGGCCGGGTCGATGCGAGGGCCGGTGACGACGACCATGCGCAGCTCCGGCACAGCCTTCTTGGCGAGCGGGAACGCAGCGACAACCTTGTCGATCAGGGCGCTGCCGACACCGCTGCCACCGACGGCCACCACACAGACAAGCTCGTCATCGCGGTAACCCAAACGGTCGCGAATCGCCGGCAACTGCTCCGGTTCGGGCGGCGTGAATCCGGTGATGTAACCGGAGTAGGAGAAGTGATCGTTCGTCCAATCGCGGATCGCCGGCAACGTCCCGCCGAAAGTGTCCGGCACGAGGTCGGCTTCGCCGCCGACGAAGATCGCGCGGTCGCGGATCCAGGGATAGCGATCGATGTGCTCGATCATCTCGGCGTTGTAGTCCGTGGTCAGGAACGCTTCGTGATCGCCGCCATCGGGCATCGGCAGGTAGCCCACGAAGTCGGTGAGCCAGACGTTCTGGCCCCGTTTGAGTTCGGGATTCTCGTGCCAGTAGTAGTCGACGTCCCACGCCTCGTCGCCGATGACGAGGTCGTAGCAGCCCTCCTCGACGACCTCCTGAAACACCATGAAGTTGGCCATCAGGATCTCGTCCATACGGCGCAGTGCCTGGAAGCAGTGCAGGTCGTGTCCGCTCGCCTCGTCAGCGATGTGCGCCGACTCGTTCGCCAGGCACCGGCTGGCCGGATGGATCCGTTCGCCCTCGGCCTCGAGCACGGTGGTGACCGGATGCTGCGCCAGCCAGTCGATCTGCAGCTCCGGGCGCAGCCGCCGCAGCTCTTTCGCCACCGCAACGTCCCTGCGTGCGTGTCCGAGCCCGATCGGAGAGGACAGGTAAAGCGCGCGTCGCTGGCGTGAGGCGCCACGCGTCCATGTCGTCGGGTTCATGGAACCCGGCGGGCGCGCCGTCATCGCACAGCCCGTTCGACGAATTGCTTGATCAACAGGTTTACCCGTACCGGATCACGGGCCTGCGGTGCGTGCCCGGAACCGTCGAGCAGGACCAGTGCGCCGTTCAGCAGGTCGGCGAAGGCGACGCCCGAGGCGTACGGACGGATGGCGTCACCCGTTCCGTGGATGACCAGCACCGGGCACGTGACGAGTGCAGCCAGCTTGCGCAGCTCGTCCGCCTCGACGCTGGCGCCTAGTTGTGTTGCGATCAACGTCTCGGGGTCCGTCTCAAGGGCCCAGCCGACCCCGTCTTCGCGCTGCTTGGTCGAGTGCGGCTCGGTGTACATCTCCGAGAGGAAGAATTCGAGGAAGTCCGCGTAATCCGACGTCCAGCAGTGACTGTTGTATTTCTGCCAGCCCTCATACGATTCGCGCGGAGTGCTGAACTCGTCGATCCAGTTCTCACGCGCGGGAACTGGGCCTACCGGGACCGCCGGCGCGATGAATACCACGCCCGATACGCGCTCGGGATGTTCGGCCGCGAGCAGCAGACCGCGCTGCGCACCCATCGAGAACCCGACGACGAGCGCGCTGTCGGTGTCTGTCGCGTCGAGAACAGCCAGTGCGTCCGCGGCGAAGTGTCGTTCGCTATATGCCTCATGACCGGCGGGACGTCCGGAGCGCCCGTTGCCGCGTGGATCAAAGGTGACGACGCGATAGTGCCGAGCGAGAAACGGGATCTGCATCTTCCAGCACCGCGAGTGCAGCAGCGACCACGTCGGCAGCAGCATGATCGTCGGTGAGCCCTGCCCGTACCGCTCGTAGTGGATCTCGACACCGTTCCGACTTACGGTGCCGTCGACGGTCGGCTGGCAAGCTCTCATCGCGGCCGCCTCGGCTTCGGCGGTTCCTCAATCCTGCGGAGCAGGTCGCCGATCTTGCGTAGAGCCGAGCGGGCCGCGACGCTCGACTCGTCGAGGCCGAGCAGAATCGCGGCTTCGGCGCCGATGAACGGGAGGCCGGCGAGCGCGCCCAGCTCCGCGGGTGTGAACGGGCTGCGGCGCCCGAGCCGTTTGGTCGCCCGCTTGGCCACATCGGTCAGCAGCTCGAACCATGCGCGCATCTCGGCGGAAACGGCGCTGGCGATCTCCGGGTTGGACCAACCCGCTGCAGTCATCTCCATCAGCACTCGGACGTATCCGGACTCGAGGTCGTCGTCGAAGAAGTCGCATGCCCGCTGCCACTGCTTCCACAACGGCAGTTCGGCGTCGTACATCTCTGCCTGGCGCGCCAGTCGCTGCTTGTTCTCGACGTCCAGCAGCGCGAGTACGAGATTCTGCTTCGACCCGAAGTGATAGTGGATCTGGCTCAGCGGCACGCCCGCTGCGTCCGCGATGCGGCGCGTAGACAGGTTCGCGTATCCAGCGTCGAGCAGTGCCGCCTTTGCCGCAGCAAGGATCTGCAATCGCGTGTCCTGCTCACCGGCCACAAGTGCCCCCATTTGCGCCGCTCGGATCGACCGTTTCACTCGATCGGTCGATCGACCGAACCAGAATGAGGGGCCAAAGTGTTCGGTGTCAATGCCTATTCGAGCGGCTTTCGCGCGCTGCCGGCGAATGAGGTCCGGGGGACCGTCAGCCGACCCGCCAGGTGTCGACTCCTGCCAGCAGCGACTGGAGCGCGGCGTCATCTCCGGGCGCCTGCTCGGCAGCATGTTCCAACTGGCTGGCCATCATCGCGTCGTATGCCGGCCGCTCGACCGACCGGAACACGCCCATCGGCGTGTAGCGCGGGTCGATCGAGGACAGCCGGGAGAGTGCGAACGCGTACGCCGGATCAGCGGCGTGTGCGTCGTGTACGACCACCCGCGGGTCGTCCGCGGCGAGGCCCTCCTCGATGGTGAGCGCGCCGGCTGAGGAGCGCACCACTGCTTTCGAGCCATCCGCGCCGAAGCGCACCGGCTCGTCGTGCTCGAGCCGGATCGTCCAGTCGTCGCGAGTCGCCGCGTCCTTGAGCACCTCGAACGCGCCGTCGTTGAAGATGTTGCAGTTCTGGTAGATCTCGACGAGCGCAGTGCCCTGATGATCCGCGGCGGCGCGCAGCACGGACGTCAGATGCTTCCGGTCGGAGTCCAGCGTCCTGGCGACGAACGTCGCCTCGGCGCCGAGGGCAAGTGACACGGGATTGAACGGGGTGTCGAGGGACCCGAACGGCGTCGACTTTGTGATCTTGCCCAGCTCGGACGTCGGCGAGTATTGCCCCTTGGTCAGGCCGTAAATCCGGTTGTTGAAAAGCAAGATCTTGAGATTCACGTTGCGCCGTAGCGCGTGGATCAGGTGGTTGCCGCCGATGGACAGCGCGTCGCCGTCACCCGTGACGACCCATACCGCGAGGTCCTGCCGCGACGACGCGAGCCCGGTGGCGATCGCCGGCGCACGCCCATGGATGGAATGCATGCCGTACGTGTTCATGTAGTACGGGAAGCGGGACGAGCATCCGATGCCCGACACGAACACGATCTTCTCTCGCGGGATGCCGAGTTCCGGCATGAAGCCCTGCACCGCGGCCAGGATCGCGTAGTCGCCGCAGCCGGGGCACCAGCGGACCTCCTGGTCAGTCTTGAAGTCCTTCGCCTTCAAGCCCAGCTCAGTCATGACTGATCACTCCCTGGAGCATGTCGGCCAGCTCGGCCGCACGGAACGGCAGCCCACGCACTTGTGTGTAGCTGATCGCGTCGACGAGGAACCGTGCGCGGACCAGCTGCGCCAGCTGACCGAGATTCATTTCGGGAATCACGACGCGCTCATAGCGCGACAAGACCGATCCCAGGTTCGCCGGGAACGGATTCAGGTGCCGCAAGTGCGCCTGCGCGACCGGGTAGCCCGCCCGGCGCACCTGCCGCACGGCCGCCCCGATCGGGCCGTACGTCGAGCCCCAGCCCAGCGCCAGCACCCGCGCCTCGCCGTCCGGGTCGTCGACCTCTACGGGCGGGATGGAGCGCGCTATGCCGTCTACCTTGGCCTGCCGCGTGCGCACCATGAAGTCGTGGTTGTCGGGGTCGTAGGAGATGTTGCCGGTCTTGTCGGCTTTTTCGATGCCGCCCAGCCGGTGCTCGAGCCCCGGCGTGCCCGGGATGGCCCACGGCCTAGCCAGCGTCTCCGGATCACGCAGATACGGCAAGAATTCGCCATCCGGCCCGTTGGGCTCCGTCGCGAACGGGACGTGCAGGTCCGGCAACTCGTCGAGATCGGGGATCTTCCACGGCTCCGAGCCGTTGGCCAGGTACCCGTCGGACAGGAAGAACACCGGGGTGCGGTAGGTCAGCGCGATGCGCACCGCCTCGAGGATCGCGTCGAAGCAGTCGCCAGGCGAGCGCGGCGCAACAACCGGCACCGGTGCCTCGCCGTTGCGTCCGTACATGGCCTGGAGCAGATCGGACTGCTCGGTCTTGGTCGGCAGGCCCGTTGACGGCCCGCCTCGCTGGATGTCGCAAATGACCAGGGGGATCTCCAGCGACACGGCGAGCCCGATCGCCTCGCCCTTCAACGCGATGCCCGGCCCGGAGGATGTCGTGACGGCAAGCGAGCCACCGAACGAGGCGCCGATGGCCGCGCCGACCCCGGCGATCTCGTCCTCGGCCTGGAACGTCCGTGCGCCGAAGCGCTTGTGCTTGGAGAGCTCGTGCAAGATGTCTGACGCCGGGGTGATCGGGTACGCGCCGAGGAACAGCGGCAGCCCGGAACGGTTGGATGCGGTCAGCAGCCCGTACGCCAGCGCCATGTTGCCGGTGATGTTGCGGTACGTGCCGGGCGGCAGAGCCGCGGGCTTGATCTCGTAGTGGACACCGAACGCCTCGGTGGTCTCACCGTAGTTCCATCCCGCCTTGAATGCCGTGATGTTGGCTTCGGCGATCGTCGGCTTGTTCGCGAATTTCTGCCGCAGGAAGCGCAACGTGCCTTCGACCGGGCGCGAGTACATCCACGACAGCAGGCCCAATGCGAACATGTTCTTGGACCGGCCGGCGTCCTTGCGCGACAGTTCGGTGTCGGCCAGCGCGTCGAGCGTCAGCTGCGTCAGGTCGACGGCATGGACGGCGAACCCGTCGAGGGCGCCGTCGTCGAGCGGGTTGCTCTTCCACCCGACCTTCGCGAGCGCTCGCTCAGTGAAGTCGTGGGTGTCGACGATGATTGTTCCGCCGCGCGGGAGGTCGCTGAGGTTGGCCTTCAACGCGGCGGGGTTCATCGCCACGAGCACGTCGGGGCGGTCGCCCGGCGTGAGGATGTCGTGGTCGGCGAAGTGGACTTGGAAGGACGAGACACCGGGCAGCGTCCCGGCCGGGGCGCGAATCTCGGCCGGGAAGTTGGGGAGTGTCGAGAGGTCGTTACCGAAGACAGCGGTTTCTTGGGTGAAGCGGTCGCCCGTCAGCTGCATGCCATCGCCGGAATCCCCCGCGATACGGATGACGACGCGATCTAGCTGCTTGACGTCCTTGGACATCTGGATGTGCGCCTCCATGGCGTTCTCGAGCTCCGGTGAGCTCAACTACCGGCGCCAGCGTCAAGGTCGGCGTGCGGCGCTTGCGTCGCGGCGACGGGCACCGAGCCCCCCAGCGCACCGCCGGCCGCATGCCCCTATCGTACGGATCGCCACCCCCGGTGCGCCGGTGGCATGCCTCACGACGTGTCGGCACGCGCCTTGTGGATAACTTCCAACAGGAGGCGCCCGAATTGCCTAGCGTCTCCGGTATGGCGGCAACGATCACCGTGGACATCGCCGCCTTGCGCTCGCTGGCGGCCCAGCTTGCCGATCTGGCACACCTGCTCAAGGCCGACAACGACGACGGCACCGGTATCGGCAGCTGGGTCGGCGATCCGAAGCTCTGCAGCGCCCTCAAGAACATCCAGCACGACTGGTCCCACAAGCGCCAGGAGTTCGTCGGCTACCTGCAGAGCGTCAGCCATGGGGCGCACGCGGCCGCTGACGCGTATGCGACTACCGAGCTGAAGATCAGCGCCGCGGCACGCTGCTGATGGGCCACGGCAACGGCGTCAAGTGGTACCGGCACCTCGAACTGCCGGGTGACGGCCACGCCGCGGCCCAGGCCTGCCTGAACGCCGATCCGCCGCGGCCACCCGGGTGCTCGGCGGAGTTCTACACCGCGGCCCGGCTGCTCGG
>JBPYES010000152.1:0-11591 GCA_051984825.1 Jatrophihabitantaceae bacterium | reverse complement strand
GCGAGCACATAGCCGACCAGCGCTCGCGCCCGGCGTGGATCGTCGCGTCGTACGCCGGGCAGTGCGGCACGGGCGACCCGGTCGGCATCGGCGGGCTGCACGCCCGGCACGCTCAGCAGGACCCACGGGTCGTCGCGGACCAGTCGTGCCGCAGGCGGCCCGAGCGCATCCACGACCCGGCCGGCGACCCGGGCGTCGAGCTCCGCGGGGACAAGCAGGTCCACGAGCTCGTAGACGGGCGCCGCGGCCAGAAATGCCGAGAGCAACCGCCCGGCGCGCTGGGCGCCCACCTTGGGCAGCGCCAGGAGCCGTTCAGCCGTGACGTCTGCGGGGCCCTCGATGCCTGCGTCCGGCAGCGCCGCGGCGAGCTTGCGGCCCAAGCCCGGCCAGAGGCCCGCCTCGCAGAATGCGGTAAAGACAGGATCCGTCAATGTCTATGGCTCTTCGCGCTAGCGCTCATCGCGGGCCTGAGCTGCGCGTCTCGGCCCGCGACGACCCTGCGATGCTCGCTCAGGAGACGTCCTCCGGGTAGCCGACCAACGGCGCGGATACGTCGTCGAGCGCCTGGCGAATCTCCATCGGCAGCTCGAGCTTCTCCGAGGCGAGCGCCGCGGTGAGCTGGCCCAGGGTGCGCGCCCCGATGATCGGCGCGGTGACGCTCGGCTGGTCGCGGACCCACGCCAGCGCCACGGCGATCGGCGACGTGGCGAGGCCCTCGGCAGCCGTCGCAACCGCTTCGACGATGCCCACGTCCCGGTCGGTGGCGATGTCGGCCAGGCTGCGGCCGTGGGCCGCTGCTCGGGAATCGGCGGGCACGCCGCCACGGTACTTGCCCGTCAGCACGCCGCCGCCCAGCGGCGAGTACGGGAGCACGCCGACGCCGAGCGCCCGGCACGCCGGGACGACCTCGCGCTCCACGCCGCGGTCCAGCAACGAGTAACGCACCTGGTTGGCGACGATCGGAGCACGGCCCGCGACCGCGCGCTGCCAGATCGCCGCCCGCGCGGTGCGCCAGCCGCAGTAGTTCGATACGCCGGCATAGCGTGCCTTGCCCGACGCGACCGCAGCATCGAGCGCGGACAGCGTTTCATCGAAGGGCACCGTGTCGTCGATGTAGTGCACGTACCACAGGTCGACGTAGTCCGTGCCGAGCCGTCGCAGCGATTGGTCGAGCCGTCGCAACAGTTCGCCGCGGGAGACGTTGACGATGCGATCCGTCTCGGTGCGGATGATTCCGGCCTTGGTGGCGATCACCACCTCGTCGCGCGGCACCACGTCGGCGATCAGCTGGCCGATGATCTGCTCGGAACGGCCGAACCCGTATGACACCGCGGTGTCGATGAGCGTCCCGCCCGCCTCCCGGAACGCGACCAGCTGAGCGGCCGCCTCGTCCGGATCGGTCTCGAGGCCCCAGGTCATCGTCCCGAGTCCGAGATGCGACACACGAAGCCCGCTGTGCCCGACGCTGCGCTGCTCCATTTGCACCTCCCGCCGGTGCTCGCTTGCCAGCGAGAACCTATCGGCGGCCCTCGTCCGGCGGCGCAGCGGGCCACACTCTAGGGTTGCGCGCGTGAGGTTGGGATTGAACCTCGGTTACTGGGGGATGGGCAACGACGCCGACAACCTGGCGTTGGCACGGGAAGCTGACCGGCTCGGCTACTCGGTGGTATGGGCTGCCGAGGCGTACGGGTCGGATGCGCCGACGGTGCTGGCGTGGGTGGCTGCGCAGGCCAGTCGGGTCGACATCGGCAGCGCGGTCATGCAGATCCCAGCTCGCACGCCGGCGACCACCGCGATGACCGCGGCCACGCTCGACACGCTGTCCGGCGGCCGGTTCCGCCTCGGACTGGGTGTGTCGGGGCCGCAGGTGTCCGAGGGCTGGTACGGGGTGCCGTTCGCGAAGCCGCTGGCGCGTACCCGTGAATACATCGACATCGTGCGCATGGCGCTGGCGCGGGAACGGGTGCGCTACACGGGTGCCACATTCACGCTGCCGTTGCCGGACGGACCGGGAAAAGCGCTGCGGCTGACCGTTCATCCGGTCCGTGATCACATCCCGATCTATCTCGGCGCGGTCGGGCCGAAGAACCTGGAACTCGCAGGTGAGATCGCGGACGGGTGGCTGGCGATCTTCTACTCACCAGAGCATGCCGATGAACTGGTGCCGCACGTCGCTGCCGGCCGGGCGAAAGCCGGCAAGACCCTCGACGGCTTCGATGTGGCCGTCACCGCCTCGATGTCCGTCGGGGACGATCTACAGGCCGCCGCCGCACCGCTTCGTTCCATGGCCGCGCTCTATGTCGGCGGCATGGGCAGCCGAGAGCGGAACTTCTACAACGCGCTGGCAGTGCGGATGGGCTACGCGGACGCCGCCGCCGAGGTGCAGGACCGCTACCTGGCCCAGGACTACGACGGTGCCGCGGCCGCCGTCCCGTTCGAGTTCATCGACCGGACGGCACTGCTCGGCCCGCCCGGGCGCATCGCCGAACGGATGGCCGCTTTCGCCGCCTCCGGTGTCACCACCCTGGCCGTCGCTCCGCTCGCTGCAACGCTCGACGATCGACTGCGCGCGCTGACCACGGCGGCCGAGGCACTGGACAAGTCGGGGGCAGTGCAGTGAGCGAGGCACCGTGAGCTCGCTCGCAACTGCGGAGCTGCTCGCCTCCTCTGACCAGCACAACGTCAACCTGCTGCAGGCGGTCGTCTACGGCGTCGTGCAGGGGCTCACGGAGTTCCTGCCGATCTCGTCCACAGCCCACCTGCGCATCGTCCCGGCACTTTTCCACTGGGACGACCCGGGAGCGCCGTTCACCGCGGTGATCCAGCTCGGCACCACGGCGGCCGTGGTCGTCTACTTCTGGCGGGAACTCCTCCAGGTCTGCGGCGCGTGGATTCGCGGGTTCGTTGACAAATCGGTGCGGGGCACCCTCGAGTACCGAATGGGGTGGTACCTGATCCTGGCGACGATCCCGGTGTCGATCTTCGGGGTGGCCTTCAGCCACCAGATCGAGACCGGCGCCCGCAACCTGTGGCTGATCTCGGTGACCATGATCGCGCTGGCGCTCGTGCTGGCGTGGGCCGAGCATGTCGGGACACGCAAGCGCGACGAAGAGGATCTGAATCGCCGGGACGCTGTCGTGGTCGGCAGTGCCCAAGCGCTGGCGCTCATTCCGGGTGCGTCGCGATCGGGCACCACGATCACCGCCGGGCTGTTCCGCGGGCTGAACCGCCCGACCGCGGCCCGCTTCTCGTTCCTGCTGTCCATACCGGCCGTGGTGCTCTCGGGGTTGTACGAGGCACGCAAGATCGGCGACAAAGGAGGCGCCGGCGCAGGCCTGACCGGGGTGGCGCTCATTCTCGCGTTCGTCGTCGGGCTGGCCTCGATCGTGTGGCTGATGCGCTGGATCTCCCGGCACAGCATGTACATATTCATCGTCTACCGGATCGTCCTCGGACTAGTGCTGATCGCGCTGCTCAGCGCAGGCGTCATCTCGGCGACGAACTGATGTCGACAGTTCTGCTGGTACGCCATGGGCTGACCGCGCTCACCGGCCCGGTACTTGCCGGGCGTACCCCCGGCGTGCACCTCGACGAGCGTGGCCGGGCGCAGGCCGAGAACTTGTCCAAGCGCACGGCGGCGCTGCCCCTCGCGGCCGTGGTGACGAGCCCGCTCGAACGCTGCACCGAGACAGCCGACACGATCGCCGCGACGCAAGCGACCCCGCCAGAACGCCACGTCGACGAGCGGCTGATCGAGTGTGAGTACGGCGACTGGACCGGCCGGCCGCTGAAGGAGCTGACGCGTGATCCGCTGTGGAAGCTGGTCCAGACGCAGCCGTCGGCGGTGCGCTTCCCGAACGGTGAGTCGCTGCCCGAGGTTGCGGCGCGCGCCGTTCAGGCCGTGCGCGACTGGGATGCCCGCCTCGGCGCCGACGCGCTGTGGGTGGCGTGCAGCCACGGCGACGTAATCAAGGCGGTGCTCGCCGACGCGCTGGGTCTTCACCTTGATCAGTTCCAGCGGATCGTGGTCGATCCGTGCTCGACGTCCATCGTGCGCTACACCGACAGCCGCCCGTACGTCATGCGGGTGAACGACATGGGCAGTGATCTGACGCCGTATGTTCCGCCGAAAAGCCGCCGGCGAAGGCGGCAGGATGCGACACCTGGCGGCGGGTCTGGCCAAGGCGCGACCTAACCAGAACCACTAGGCTCGATCGTGCCATGCCACGTCAGCTGTTCCTTTTCGACCGCCCGCGCCGCTTTGTCACGGGCACTGTCGGTACGCCCGGCGATCGCACGTTCTATCTACAAGCGGCCGACGCGGCGCGCGTTGTGTCGGTGGCGCTGGAGAAGCAGCAGGTGGCGGTGCTCGCCGATCGGATCGAGCAGCTGCTCGAGGAGGTAGTTGCGCGCACCGGAACGGTCATCGAGTCCGGTGCGGAACTCGACTCCGAAGCGCTCGAGCAGCCGATCGACGAGGAGTTCCGCGTCGGCGCCATGGCCTTGGCTTGGGACAGCGAATCCGGCCTGGTGATCATCGAGGCGCAGGCGCCCGTGGACGACACCGACATCGCCCAGGAAACCCTGCTCGAGGACGTCGACGAGGGGCCGGACGCGCTGCGGGTGCGCCTGGAACCGGCGACAGCCCGCGACTTCGTGGCCAGGGCCCGCGCGGTGCTCGCCGCCGGCCGGCCGCCGTGTCCGCTGTGCGGTCTGCCGCTCGATCCGAGCGACGGACACATCTGCCCGCGGCAGAACGGCTACCACCGCGGCAGCGCGCTCGAGGCATGAGCGAGCGAGCGTCTCGCAGGTCCAAGTCGCGCGGCGAGCGAAGCGATCCGCGAGAGCCGAGCGGGCACAGCGAACCGGACTTGACCCCAGCACGTGAACTCCCCGTGGACGAGGCACTGGCGCTGCTGCGCGACGGCGACCTGACCGTCGAGGGCCGGCTCGTCGAGGCGTCCAACACCACGCTGTACTGCTGCGTTGCCGCCGGCGAACTGCGCGCGGCGAGCGTGTACAAACCGGTAGCGGGGGAGCGCGCGCTCTGGGACTTCCCGGACGGCACCTTGGCCGCACGCGAGCAGGCCGCCTACGAGATGTCGGCGGCCACCGGATGGGACATCGTGCCGCCCACCGTGTATCGCGACGGCCCGCTGGGCCCGGGCATGCTCCAGCTGTGGATCGACGTCGACGACCGCGTCGACATCGTGGCGCTAGTACGGGCCTCCACGTCCGAGCAGCTGCGGCGCATCGCGGTCTTCGACGCGGTCGTGAATAACGCTGATCGAAAGGGCGGGCACCTGCTGCCGACCCCGGCCGGGCACATCTATGGCGTCGATCACGGTGTGACGTTCAACGTCGACCCGAAGCTGCGAACACTGTTATGGCAATGGGCGGGTCAGCCGCTGACCGACGAGGCGATTGACGTGCTGAGCAGGCTGCGCGCAGAGCTGGAGGGCCCGCTCGGGCGCAGGTTGCACGGGCTGCTGACAGCCCGCGAGGTGCGGCGCACGATCCGCCGAGTCGATCACCTGCTTGCTGACGGCTGCCACCCGATGCCGGACGGCGACTGGCCGGCGATCCCGTGGCCGCCGATCTAGTGGCTGTTGGTTTGATCGCAACCCGCGCCGGATAGGTTGGCTGATATGGAGTCGTGGCCAGCTTGTCCGGTGCCGGTGTTGCCGGCACCGAAACGGCCGTATCGGCTTCGGCTGTACGACACGCCGGCTCGCGAGGTGCGCGAGATCGGGCCGCGGGGCACGCTGCGGCTCTACGTCTGCGGCATCACGCCGTACGACGCGACGCACCTCGGACATGCCGCGACGTACCTGGCCTTCGACCTGGCGCAGCGGGTGTGGCGCGACGCCGGACTTGATGTGCGCTATGTGCAGAATGTGACCGACGTCGACGACCCGTTGCTGGAGCGGGCGGCGCACACGCGGGAAAACTGGATGCACCTGGCGGAGCGAGAGATCGCGCTCTACCGCGATGACATGACGGCTCTACGGGTGCTGCCGCCCGACGAACTCGTGGGCGCCGTCGAGTCGGTCACCGAGATCACCAAGTCGATCGCCGAACTGCTTGCAGCCGGGGCCGCGTACCACGTCGGCGAGGACATCTACTACTCGATCGAAGCGTCCGGCCACTTCGGCTATGTGTCCGGCTACGACGACGCGACGATGCTCGAGCTGTTCGCCGAGCGCGGTGGCGACCCTGAGCACGCGGGCAAGCGGCATCCGCTCGACTCGCTGCTCTGGCGTGGGCACCGCTACGGCGAGCCGTACTGGGACACCGAACTCGGCCGCGGCCGGCCCGGGTGGCATATCGAATGCTCGGTGATCGCGCTGAACCGCCTGGGCATGGGCTTCGACGTGCAGGGCGGCGGCAGCGATCTGATCTTCCCGCATCACGAGCACTCCGCGGCACATGCCGAGGCGCTCACCGGCGAGCACCCGTTCGCTCGGCACTACGTCCACACCGGCATGATCGGGCTCGACGGCGAGAAGATGAGCAAGTCCCGGGGCAACCTCGTCTTCGTCTCGAAGCTGCGCGGTGGCGGTGTCGATCCGATGGCGATCCGGCTGGCGCTCATGGACGGGCACTATCGCGTCGACCGGGAGTGGACCGGCGGCCGGCTGCCCGGCGCGGAGGATCGGCTCGCCCGGTGGCGTGCCGCCGCCGCACTGCCTTCGGGACCGGATGCCCGCCGCCTGCTCGACGAGGTGCGCGCGGCGCTCGCCAACGATCTCGACACGGGCTCGGCGCTCGTCGCTGTGGACTCCTGGACGCAAGCGGCGCTGGCCGATCAGGGCCCGGACGACAGCGGTCCGGCGCTGGCCCGCAGCCTGATCGACACGCTGCTGGGCATCGAGCTATGACCGGTAGTTGCTGATCTCGACGAGATTGCCGTCGGGGTCGCGGACGTAGACACTGTCCATCTCCCCGCGGGCGCCGGTGCGGATGACCGGACCTTCGACGAGGGGCACGTCCAGGGCGCGCAGATGCGCGATCACTCGCGGTAGAGCAGTGGCGGCCACCAGGCAAATGTCGGCGCTGCCCGGTGCTGGTCTGGCCGCGTGCGGCGGGAGTTCCTGTCCGGCGATGTGCAGGTTGATCTTGCTGGGGCCGAACTCGAGCGCGTGCCGGCCGTCGCCGAACACGACCGGCGTCATGCCGAGCACCCGGCGATAGAAGTCGATCGCGCGATCGAGGTCTGTGACGGTGAGCACGAGGTGATCGAGGTGGCTGATCGCGACGGGGCTCAGCGCGAGCTGGCATGCGGCCCATACCGCGCCCGGCAGCCGGCGGCGGGTCCGAGCGAACATCTCGAGCAGTGCCGGGCCGCTGCGGGCGGCCAGCTCCGGGTTGTGGGCGACCACGTCGAGTTCGTTTGCGACGGTCAGCAGCAGGAAGTCCGCGGGGTCGATGCGGTGCCACTGCCCGGTGAAGCGGTCGCGGAGGCGCAGCGGGGCGGTGCCGTCCAGCCCCGGGTACGTGGCGTCGCGGTCGCAGCTCGCGTAGCTGTACACGAGCCCCTCTGCCGCGGCACCGATGACGTTCACGAGGTCGGCGCGCCGGCGCAGTGGTAGCAACGCGGGGGCGAACCCGTCCGTGCCGTAGCTCGCATGGCACAGCCCGGCGAGGATCAGGTCGTCGCTTGCTCCCCAGTCGGCGAGCTGATCGGCGACCCGACGCAGGTGCGCCAGCAAAGTCCCGCCCGGATGCGCTATGCCCTCGGCCCCATGCGAGACGAGGAAGCGCTCCGCGAGTGCGCGTCGGTCCACGTGCACAGTGTTGCCTTTCGGCGTGCTGCCAGGCGTGTCTAGTTGCTCACCCGCACCGGGCGCGCCGGTGCCCGCAGCGAGCGCAGGCTGATCGCGGCGCGCAGCCGCTGCCAGCGCGTCATCTCACGGCCGATCTGTTTGCGCGTGCGCTCGATCTCAGACCAGTACCAGGCCGCGGCGCTCGGCGATGGCTGGCCCGGTCCGAACACCACGGCGTCCGCCGACGCGGCGAGTGGTGCCAGGCCGAACTGCCCGAGTGTGTGCGCGTCTTCGGTTCGAGTCTGTCCGGCGGGCACGGGCCGGCCGAGATCGCGGGCATAGTCGACGATCTCCCGCCACCCGGCGGCGACCTGCGTGCTGGGCGGGCCGCGCTTCCGGCGCCGCCGGCGCCGCACCCCTTTCAGGCCGACGATGGTCAAGCACGCACAGGCCAACGCCAGCAGTGGCAGGCCGCCGTACGTCCCGGCAAGGATCACCGCGCGCGGGATGTGGAAGCCGCCACTTGCCGCAGGATGGTTGTTGCTCGTGCGGTGATCGACGCGGGTCTGCTGCTGGTCCGGGCTGTCGAGCGAACTCGGCGGGCGCACCGCGTTGGGCGGCGGCACCACAGCCGCCGATGTGTTCTGCTGCTCCTGTGGGGGGATCTTGTCCGGCTTCTTTGACGTGTCCGGCATGAACTCGCTGGTCGGGATCTCCAGCCAGTCGCCGTCCGCCACGTGTACCTCGACCCAGGCGTGCACGTCCTTGCCCTTGATGACGCCGCCCGGCTCGGGCAGCGCCCCGAGCACGACGCGGGTGGGCACGCCCAGGTAGTTGGCCATCAGGGCGAAGATCGCCGCGTACTGCTCGTCGTCGCCGACGAGCTGCGGACCGCTCAGGAACGCGGTGAGCCGGCCGATGCTGTGCCCGGGAAGGTACTGCGCCTCGTCTCCCGCACCGTCGCTGTACTTCCCGGTCTCGCGGAGGTGCCGGGCGATGGCAAGCACCTGCGGCCAGGTGCCCGTGACGCCGTTCGTCCACTTGCCGACCGCGTCCGCGAGGAAGGCCAGCACGTCGGGGGATAGCTCCGGTGTGCCGAACGGCGTCGCGTGGCTCGTGTCGGGCGCGGCCGGCGGCACCAGCGCGTTCATCGTGACGGTGTCGCCGGAATGCAGTCCCTCCGGGACGACGCCGGTATCGGTGGCCAGGTTGTACCGGAACGCGCCGCCGTCGCCCTTGGCGCTGAACCGGATCTTGGACAGCTCGCCCGCCGTGGGTACCCACGCGTCGACGTATCCCGGTTCGACGTGCACGGTCACGCCCGCGCGGACTCCGCTGCCGCCGGTGGTGATCGAGGTGCCCACTCGCTGGAACGTCGCCGTGGAGGCCGTGGTCAGAGTCGGGTCGCCGGTGCCCCACACCTTGCCGTCGTAGCTGGTCATCGTCGCGATGCGCAGCGGCGCGCCCTCAGGCAGGCCGGACTCGCTGAACAGCGTCTTGTCGTACAGCGGACCGTTCTTCGTGTATTTGCGGAATCCGGCCAGCGGGCTGGGGTACTGCTGCAGGTCGAACGGCGGGTGCACGTAGTTGCGCAGCACCACGCGGGTATTGGCCTTGGCGAGCGGCAGCCCCGGCCCGATCGCCGACGCGCCGAACGCCGCGACGGCCAGCATCGCAAGGCCGAGCGCAAGCCGGGTGGTCTGCCGGGCACCGTGCTGCACGGTGGGCCGGGTCCGGTGATACCGAAGCGACGCCCATCCGAGCGCGATCGCGACGAACGACGCCCCGAGCAGCAGAGTCGGGGCCGTGGGCATGCCGAGCAGGATCGTCGCGGCGAACAGCGCCGCCGGCGCCCTCAGCGGCGCGAACGACGGCTTGCAGCGCAGCGCCAGGCTGCCGCCGAGGGTGGCGGCCACCAGTCCCAGCAGGAACGGGATGCCGAGGAGCGGGCCACTATCGCCGATCGGTGGGAGGGTCGTGAGCAGCTGCTTCCACCCGTTCCCGGCGAGGCTGGCGAGGCCGCCGAGCGACCTCGGCCCCGGCACTGCCAGCCCGACCAGGAAGTAGGCCCCCACCGTCGCGACTGCGACCACGAGTGCTGGCACGCCGAGGGCGGCCGCGCCGTAGCTCAGCACGAGCCCGGTGGCGACACCGGCACCTCCGCTGATGAGGTAACCGGTGCCGCCGTACGTCGTGCGCAGTACGAGGATCGCGAGCACGCACAACGCGGCGAGCAGCACGAGATCGCCGAGCTGTGCGACGGCCCGTCGCTTCGGCACCCGTCTCTGGCCGTGCTGGCCGGCCCCGCTCGCACTCATCGCTCGGCCACCACTCGCATGAGCGCCGGCAGATCGTTGAGCGCACGGAGGGTGAGCACGGTCATCTGGCCCACGGTCGTCATGCCGGGATCAGCCGCTGGGTCGACGCGAAGCGCAACGGTGTCGATCTCCGGTGGCAGCGCGGCTCCGGCGCGCCGGACCACGCTGAACGGTACGACCGAGCCGGTGATCAGGACCGCAAGACTGGTGTCCGGGGCCGTGCGCAGCACGCCGCCGGCGAGCGTCGCGATGTCGGCGTCGTCGGCGAAGTCGGCGCGAGTGAGCCCGTCGAGGATCTGCTGGATGTTGCCGTCGGCGACGGCTTCCTGCGCCGCGATGATGCTCGCCTGCTGTTCGTCCTGTATGGCCCGCACAGCGATCGAGCCGGCCGCAGAGAGCGCCAGCTCGAATTCGTCCTCGGTGGCGTAGCTCGCCGGACGCCCATCGACAACCAGGGTCGCGTGAATGCGCCGGGTGTCGACGAACTGGCGGACCATGAGCTGCCCGGTGCGTGCCGACGACCGCCAGTGGATGTAGCGGCGGTCGTCTCCGGCGGCGTAGTCGCGCAACGCGTGGAACGCGAGGTCGCTCATCGAGACGGCGTTGGAGGTCTGCCCTTCCAGGTCGCGCAGCAGGCCGGAGCCGAGCGGGTCGAGCCCGACGATGCGCGGGTGCACGAACAGCTCCGTCACACCGGTCCAGGCGACCTCGCGGCGCATCAGCCCGAGCGGATCGCCGCGAACGGTGAGCGCCGGGCCGACGGGGACGACCGCCCGCCGAGTCGTGGGGATGACGAACAGCTCGTCGTGCTGCCGGCCACCCGGCAGTGACGGCAGGTTGAACCGGGCGACGGCGGCGCCCACCCGCAGCTCGAGGCGGGTGGGCCACATGCGCCGCGGCGAGACGTTCGTGACACTGACCTGCCCGGCGGCAGGTGCGCCGACCGAGACGCGGCGGGGCTGGAGCAGCACGCTGACCTGAAGGGTGGCCCGTCCGATGAGGAAGATCAGCGACATCACGACCAGCAGCAGGCACGCCGCGGCGAGCACCATCGCCTCGCGCCAGCCGAGCTGCCAGCCGAGCACCCACGCGGCCACCATGATCACCAGCATCGCCCAGCCGGCCGGCGTGACGACGCGGCGAACCACCCGGGCCGCGCGCGACGTGCGGTCGACCACGCCCGCTGCCGGCCCGTCCGGGCGGGTCAGCGTCGACGCGAGCGTCGACCAGGTGTCGGTAAAGCGTGCCACGGTTAGGCGGCTCTCTCCGAGGGCGGGACGACGGTGGCCAGGATCGCGTCGATCACCTCGTACACGGTGGTTCCGGCGAACTGCGCCTCGGCGTCGAGCAGGATGCGGTGGCTCAGCACCGGCACGGCCAGCTCCTTGATGTCGTCGGGCGTCACGAAGTTGCGTCCGACGGATGCGGCCCAGGTCTTGGCGCTGCGCACCATGGCCAGGCAGCCACGCACCGACAGGCCGAGCTTGACGTGCTGGTGCCGACGCGA
>JBPYES010000151.1:0-15588 GCA_051984825.1 Jatrophihabitantaceae bacterium | reverse complement strand
GACCGCTCGATGCGCGACCTGGACGATCTGCAGCGCGACAACAGCGACGGCGCCGGCGACGACCAGGCCGACGCGGGGAGCAAGACGTTCGAGCGCGAGCAGGAACTGTCCATCGCGGCGAACCGTCTCGACCTGCTCACCCAGATGCAGCGTGCTGTCGAGCGGATCGACGCCGGCACCTACGGCTACTGCGAGAGCTGCGGCAACCCGATCCCGAAGGCCCGGCTGAAGGCGTTCCCGATGGCCACCCTCGACGTGGCGTGCAAGCAGCGTGAGGAACGGCGCTGATCGGCGACAATGGTGGCGTGAGGGAGCATCGCAGGGTTTGCACGAACAGCCAGGAGCCGCGGTGAGTCGCGCCGACCCCCGCCCCGTCCCCACGCGGGGCACCCCGGTAAAGCCGCGCCGGGTCGGCCTGTTCGCGGTCGTTGCCGCGGCGGTGCTAGTCCTCGACATCGTCAGCAAGGTCATCGTTGTTGCGAACCTCGAGGACCATCCGCCGGTGCGGTTGCTGGGCGGGGCGATTTACCTGGTCGAGACCCGCAACTCAGGGGCCGCGTTCAGCATGGGCACCGGCGCCACGGCTGTGCTGACGGTCATCGCGCTCGCCGTCGTGGTCGTGATCCTGCGCACAGCGCGACGCATGCGCTCGATCGGCTGGGCGGTCGCCCTCGGGCTGATCCTCGGCGGTGCGCTGGGCAACATCACCGACCGGCTGTTCCGCGCGCCGGGCGTCGGCCGAGGGCACGTCGTCGACTGGATCAGCCTGTTCTCCAACGACGGATCGCGATTCGCGATCTTCAATCTGGCCGACTCGGCCATTACGTGTGGTGCGGTGCTCGCCGCGATCCTCGCGCTGCGCGGTGTGGACCTCGACGGCGCCCGCTCTCGATGACGGCGCCCCGCCTGCTGCCGGTGCCGGAGGGGCTTTCCGGTATGCGCGTGGACGCGGCGCTGTCCCGGCTGCTCGGGCTGTCCCGCACCGTCGCCGCGCGCCTGATCGACGGCGGTGCGGTGCTGGTCGACGGCAACGCTCCGCAGCGGTCCGAGCGGCTGCACGGCGGGGCGCTGCTCGAGGTCACGCTGCCGGAGCCGGCGGCCCCGGCGCCGCCCGAGCCGGTGGCCGGTCTCACCGTCTTGCACGACGACGACGACATCGTGGTGGTCGACAAACCCATCGGTGTCGCGGTGCACCCGAGCCCGGGCTGGACGGGGCCCACCGTCGTCGCGGGGCTTGCTGCCATGGGCTACCGCATCGCCACGTCCGGTGCGGCCGAGCGGCAGGGTGTCGTGCATCGCCTGGACGCCGGCACCACGGGCGTCATGGTGGTGGCCAAGAGCGAGCGGGCCTATTCGATGCTGAAGCGGGCGTTCAAGGCGCGCACCGTCGACAAGCGCTATGCCGCGCTCGTCCAGGGACATCCTGACCCGAGTAGCGGCACTGTCGACGCGGCGATCGACCGGCATCCGTCCTCGGACTACAGGTTCGCCGTGGTGGCCGGCGGGCGGCCGAGCATCACCCACTACGACACGGTCGAGGCGTTCCGCGCCGCGTCGCTGCTGGACATCCGGCTCGAGACGGGCCGAACTCACCAGATCCGCGTGCACATGGCCGCCATTCGCCATCCCTGTGTCGGCGACCTGACCTACGGCGCGGACCCGGCGTTGGGCAAGCGGCTGGGGCTGACCCGGCAGTGGCTGCACGCGCGTGAGCTGTCGTTCGAGCATCCCGCGACCGGGCGGCGAGTGTCGTACGTATCGCCGTACCCGGCCGACCTGCAGCACGCGCTGGATGTGCTCCGCGGCGAGTCATGACCAACCGGATCGCGCGAACGACGGCGCTGTGCCTGGCGCTGGCCATCGCATTCGCGTCGCTGCGCTGGCTCGGCGACGTCTGGCACTGGCCGCTGCTCGACCTTTCCATCTACCGGCGCGGTGCCGGCGAACTGCTTTCCGGACGCTCGCTGTACGACTCTGCGCCGCACTATCCGCATCCCGAGCTCCCGTTCACCTACCCGCCGTTCGCCGCAGCGGTGTTCGTGCCGGCGTACGAGATCGGGCCGGTGCTCTCGGGCATCGGGATGTCGTTGCTGTCCCTTGGCTGCTACGCGCTGGTGACCCTGGTGTGCGGGCGCCGGCTCGGCCTGCCGTGGACCACACTGCTGCCTTTGGCGGCCCTCGGACTCGCGCTCGAACCGGTACAGCGGACATTCTGGCTCGGGCAGGTCAACCTGCTGCTCGCCGCCATGATCGTCGCCGACTGTTTCCTGGTGCCGGCCAAAGCGCGCGGCCTGCTGACCGGTATCGCGGCCGGCATCAAGATCATCCCCGGCATCTACGTGATCTACTTTCTGCTACGCCGCGACTGGATGGCCGTGCTGCGCGCGGCGCTCGCCTTCGCCGCCACCGTGGGCGTGAGCGCCATCGCCAGCCCGCACGACGCCACGCACTTCTGGACGAAGCTGTTCTGGGATCCCAACCACGTCGGCCAACAGGCATACATCTCGAACCAGTCGCTCTATGGGCAACTGGTGCGCTTCACCCGCGACCTGCACCCGGCCATCAGTGTCTACGCGCCGATCGCACTGGGCGCCCTCGGCCTGGCGGTATATGCGGCCATCCGGCAGCTGCGCATGGGGGATGACGTCGCCGCGCTCACCTGCGTCGCATTCGGCGGGTTGCTCGTTTCGCCCATTTCGTGGAGCCATCACTGGGTCTGGTTCGTGCCGGCGTTGCTGGTGCTCATCGCCCGCGGGCAGCGCCGCGCCGCGGCGCTCCTCGCGCTGGTCCCGGCCCTGGCGCCGGAGTGGTGGACGCCGTCCACCCAGGCGCCGTACACGTATATCCGTGAGTTTCACCACCACTGGTGGCAGACCTGGCTCTGCCTGAGCTACGCCGTGGCGGGAGCGGCATTCCTGGGTCTCATGTCCGTGCGGTCGCGGGCTGCGCAGCCTGGCCCGCCGGATCAGCGCAGGATGCAGATTCCGGCACAAACGCTCCCTTGACGCGAATCACCATGCGGTAGGAAAGAGGGATGGGCACTGCGCCGCTGATCGTCGCGTCGAACCGCGGACCGCTCTCAATCGTCGCCGTTGACGACGGCGACGACGAGGTGCGCAGAGGGGGTGGGGGCCTCGTCAGCGGGATGCAGGCCGCGTTGTCAGCGGCCTCGGACGCCGTCTGGATCAGCGCCGCGCTCAATGACCGCGAGCGGGCGCTGGCCCGTCGTAGCACCTCCGGGCGGCTGTCTGAGCTGCCGGTCGTCGCCGACGCTCTGGGCGGCGACTTCGACGTGCGGATGCTGCCGATTGATGCGTTGACGTTCCGCCAGGCTTACAACGGCATCTCCAACTCGACGCTCTGGTTCGTACTGCACATGCTCTACGAGCCGGCGCGTAGCCCGATCTTCGATCAGGTCTGGCGGCGGCAATGGGCCGGATACGTCCGCTACAACCTGGCCTTCGCCGACGCGATCGCGGCCGAGGCGGCCGACGGTGCGACGGTCATGGTTCAGGACTACCACCTGCTGCTGACCCCGCGGATGCTGCGCACGCTACGCCCGGACGTGCGCATCGGGCACTTCACCCACACGCCATGGGTGCCGCCCGAGTACTTCCGCATGCTGCCCGACGATGTGGTCCAAGAGCTGCTCGAAGGGCTGCTGGGCGCACACCTGATCGGCTTCCACACGGCGCGCTGGGCCCAGCAGTTCGCCGATTGCTGCGCGGAACTGCTGGGGCGGCGGCCCGGTGGCCGCTTGGACGTGTTCCCGTTGTCCCCCGATGCCGACGAGATGGACGAGCGGGCGCACGAGCGTGACGTGAACCGCGCCTTGCGCGGGCTGCGCGACACGGTGGGCGATCGCCAGGTCATCGGCCGCGTCGACCGCACGGAGCTGTCGAAGAACGTCCTACGGGGGTTGCTCGCGTACCGCGAACTGCTGCGCACGCGACGTGAGTGGCACGACCGCGTGGTGCACGTCGTGAACAACTACCCGTCCCGCGAGGACCTGCCCGAATACCGCGAGTACACCGCCGCCGTCGAACGGCTGGCGCGCGAGATCGACGACGAGTTCAGCACCGACGACTGGACGCCGCTCGTTCTGGACATCGGCGACGACTATCCGGGATCCCTGGCCACCATGCGCCGCTCGGACGTGCTGTTCGTCAACTCGGTGCGCGACGGCATGAACCTCGTCGTGCTCGAGGGGCTCGTGCTGTCCGAGCGGGATCCGGCCGTCGTGCTCTCCCGCGACGCCGGCGCGGCCGACACGCTCGGCGACGACGCAATCGTCATCAACCCGTTCGACGTGTCGCAGACCGCCGGCGCGCTGCATGAGGCACTGGCGATGCCCGAGGACGAGCGGCGCGACCGGGCACGGCGGCTGCGCAAGAAGGCTGTCGCATTGCCGCCGGTGCCCTGGTTCCAAGCCCAGCTGGACGCCCTTGCTCAGGTCAGCGACTGAAGCAGCGCGACGACCCCGGCCGGGCCTTCCACCCGCACGTCGGCAGCTCTCGCCACCTCCGGCGCCTCCGGTGATACCGCAGCGACACTCCACGCCGGCGTACCCTGCTCTCGCAGCTCGGCCACCGCCGCGAATGCCGGCAGGTCCCCGACATCGTCGCCGACGAACAGCACGGCCTTCGGGGCGATCTCGGCCGCCAGGCGGTGCAGCGCAGCGCCCTTGTCATAGCCGGGCAGCCGCAGTTCCAGGACGCCCCGGCCCGGATGCACGCTCAGGCCCAGCTGCTCGCCGAGGGCGGTGACCGGCTCGCGAACCGGGTCCAGCGCCGCCTCCGGATCGGCCGCCAGTCGCCCGTGCACGACCAGGGACAGCCGCTTGTCCTCGATCCACAACTTCGGATCACCCGTGGCGACGAGGGGAGGCAGCGCGGCGCGCAGCCGGCGCATCGTCTCCGGCTCAGGCAGTGTCGTCAGTTCGCCGCCCTGCCAGCGCTCGGCGCCGTACAGTCCCTCGACGATCACGCCCGGAATGGCGTCCAGACCGCCGAGTCCGACGACGGTGCCCGCATCCCGCCCGGTTATCACCGCTACCTGGGCGCCGCGCTCCGCGATGTCGCGCAACGCCCCGATGGCGCCCGGTGCGGGGCGCGAGTCGGTCGGGTCCGGCACTATCGGCGCCAGCGTGCCGTCGAAGTCGACGGCCACCAGGGAGTGCTCCAGTTCGGCGCGCATGACGGCGACGAGCGTCGAGGTGTCCACTCTTGCATCCTGCCCGTCGTGGCGAGGTGCCGCCTTGGATGGAAGAATCCGAGAGGTCCATGCTGCGACGTGCTCACGCGGTCGGCCGCCGCGGCGACCCAGGCGGCGGAGGTTGAACACGAGATGGGGTCGCACCGCGCGCAGCGGCAGGCGGAGCGGCAGGGCGTCCTGATGCGCTGGCTGCCGGTGCTGGCAGCGATCGTCATCGTTATCGGCATCGGCGTCGTTGTGTCCCAGTTCCACGGGCCCCGCCCCGTGCTCGCTGAACCCACCACGAGCAACCCCGCCGCACCACTGCAAGGGCGAGCGAGCGCGTCCTCGGCGCCCGGCCGGCCGTCCACGCCGGCCGCACCGCCCCGGTCGACCGGCCCGGCGCCGCCGAGCCCGTGCCACACGAACGCCGACCCGCAGCGGATCATCGTGAGCGTCCGGCAGCAGCACGCCTGGATGTGTACCGGCGCCCGGCAGGTCGCGGACTCGGCGGTGACCACGGGCGCGACTGCCGCGGGCAATGGCACCCCGCTCGGCACCTGGCACGTCGAGGCCAAGCAGACGAACACCACGCTGACCGTGCTGACCGGCGAGGCCTACCACGTCGCCTATTGGCTGCCCTACAACGGCAACGTGTACGGCCTGCACGACTCGAGCTGGCAGACGTTCCCGTACGGCAGCCCGCAATACCGCACCGGCGGGTCGCACGGCTGCGTGCACATGCCGCTGGCCTCGATGCGCTGGCTCTACGGCTGGGCGCGGGTGGGGGCCACCGTCACGATCCAGGCCTGAGGCGGGTGAGCTGCGCCGTTCCCCGGTCGCGACGCCGCGTCTGTCGAGACACGCGGTCGGGCTAGCCGCAAGTCGTCGGTGGGTCGGGGCAGAATCACGAACGCTGGACAACGGCGACACAACACAACTGCACGGCGAGAGGGGCCGAACGATAGTGGCATCCGGGGCATCCGATTCGTTCGTGCATCTGCACGTCCATACCGAGTACTCGATGCTCGACGGCGCCGCCCGGGTCCCGGAGCTGTTCGCCGAGTGCGGGCGCATGGGCATGCCGGCGCTGGCGATGACCGACCACGGCAATGTCTTCGGTGCCCACGACTTCTACCGGCAGGCGAACGCGGCGGGCGTCAAGCCGATCATCGGCATGGAGGCCTATCTCACCCCGAACACCTCCCGCTACGAGCGCACTCGGGTGCGCTGGGCCAGCGGTGGTGAGAACGATGTGTCCGGCGGTGGGGCGTTCACCCATATGACGCTGCTCGCCGAGACCACCGCCGGCATGCACAACCTGTTCCGGCTCTCGTCCCGGTCCAGCATCGAAGGGTTCTTCTACAAGCCGCGCGCCGACCGCGAGCTGCTCGCCGAGTACGCGAGCGGACTCATCGGCACCACGGGCTGCCCGTCCGGCGAGATCCAGACCTGGCTGCGTATCGGCGAATTCCACAAGGCGCGCCAGAGCGCCGCCGAATTCAGAGACATCTTCGGCGCCGGCAACTTCTATCTCGAGCTCATGGACCACGGTCTCGAGATCGAGACGCGGGTCCGCGACGGGCTGCTGCAGCTAGCCCGCGATCTGCGGCTGCCAATGATCGCCACGAACGATCTGCACTACACGCATGCCGCCGATGCCGACGCGCACGAGGTGCTGCTGTGCGTCCAGTCCGGCAAGACGATGGCAGACCCGAAGCGGTTCAAGCTCGACGGGCGCGACTTCTACCTCAAGAGCCCGGCCGAGATGCGCTCGTTGTGGGCCGACAAGCACGATCTCGCCGAGGCGTGCGACAACACGCTGCTGATCGCCGAGCGCTGTTCGGTCGCCTTCAGCGAAGGCGCGAACTACATGCCGCGCTACCCGGTGCCCGCGGGCGAGACCGAGGAGTCGTGGTTCGTCAAGGAGGTGGAGAAGGGGCTCTGCCGCCGCTACCCGGACGGCATTCCCGACGAGGTGCGCCGCCGCGCCGACTACGAGGTTGGCGTCATCGTCCAGATGGGCTTCCCCGGCTACTTCCTCGTGGTGGCCGACTTCATCAACTGGGCCAAGGAGCACGGCATCCGGGTCGGGCCCGGCCGGGGGAGCGGCGCCGGCTCGATCGCCGCCTACGCGATGCGCATCACCGACCTCGACCCGCTGCGTCACGGGCTGCTGTTCGAGCGGTTCCTCAACCCGGATCGCGTCTCGATGCCCGACTTCGACGTGGATTTCGACGAGCGCGGGCGCGGCGACGTCATCCGCTACGTCACAGAGAAGTACGGCGACGACCGAGTGGCACAGGTCGTCACGTACGGCACCATCAAGGCCAAGCAGGCTGTCAAGGACGCCGCCCGTGTGCTGGGCTACCCGTTCTCGATGGGCGACAAGATCACCAAGGTCATGCCGCCACCGGTGATGGGCAAGGACGTCCCGCTCGCGAAGATCTTCGACTCGACGCACAACCGGTACGGCGAGGGTGGCGAGTTCCGCGCCCTGTACGAGGCCGATCCGGAGGTCAAGCGGGTCGTCGACACCGCGAGAGGGCTGGAAGGCCTCAAGCGGCAGTGGGGGGTGCATGCGGCCGGGGTGATCATGTCGTCCGAGCCGCTGCTCGACCTCATCCCGATCATGAGGCGCGACCAGGACGGCGCGATCATCACGCAGTTCGACTATCCGACCTGCGAGCAGCTCGGCCTGATCAAGATGGACTTCCTCGGGCTGCGCAACCTCACCGTCCTCGACGATGCGCTGCGCAACATCGAGGCCAACCGGGGCGAGAAGATCGTCCTGGAGGAGCTCGCACTCGACGACAAGGCCACTTACGAGCTGCTCGCACGCGGCGACACACTCGGCGTGTTCCAGCTCGACGGCGGCCCGATGCGGGCGTTGCTGCGCAGCATGCGCCCGGACAACTTCGAGGACATCTCGGCCGTCGGCGCGCTGTACCGGCCGGGACCCATGGGCGCCAACTCGCACAACGAGTACGCCGATCGCAAGAACGACCGCAAGCCGGTGGTCGCGATCCACCCGGAGCTGGAAACAGCGCTCGCCGACATCTTGGACGACACCTTCGGGCTGATCGTCTATCAGGAGCAGGTCATCGCGATCGCCCAGAAGGTGGCCGGTTACTCACTCGGTGCCGCCGACCTGCTGCGCCGCGCGATGGGCAAGAAGAAGAAGGCCGAGCTGGACGCGCAGTTCGAAACGTTCAGCGCCGGGATGAAGGAGCGCGGCTACTCCGATGGCGCGGTCAAGACCCTGTGGGACATCCTCGTTCCGTTCTCCGACTACGCGTTCAACAAGGCCCATTCCGCGGCGTACGGTCTCGTGTCGTACTGGACGGCCTATCTCAAGGCGAACTACCCGGCCGAGTACATGGCAGCTCTGCTCACCTCGACCAAGGACGACAAGGACCGTTCCGCGATCTACCTGGCCGAGTGCCGGCGTATGGGCATCTCAGTGCTCGCGCCGGACGTCAACTCTTCGGCCGCCGACTTCACCCCTACCGGCACGGACATCCGCTTCGGGCTGTCCGCCGTGCGCAACGTCGGCGCGAACGTCGTGGCGTCAATCGTGGCGGCGCGCACGGAGAAGGGCAGCTTCGCCGACTTCGCCGACTTCCTGCACAAGGTCGACGCCACTGTCTGCAACAAGCGCACCATCGAGGCATTGATCAAGGCCGGGGCATTCGACTCGCTGGGCCATGCTCGCCGCGGGCTCATGCACGTGTACGAGCCGGCGGTCGACGCAGTCGTCGACACCAAACGTGCCGAAGCGATCGGGCAGTTCGACCTGTTCGGTTCCATGGACGAGCCGATCGCCGACGACGTCTTCTCGGTGCAGGTCCCGAGCGGCGAGTGGGACAAGTCCGTGCTCCTGGCGTTCGAGCGGGAGATGCTCGGCCTGTACGTGTCCGACCACCCGTTGTTCGGGGTCGAGCACGTTCTGGCCAAGGTGGCCGACACGTCGATCGCCGCACTCGTCGCGGAAGGGGCGGCTGAGGGGCAGAGTGTCACGGTGGCCGGCATCCTGTCGTCGGTGACCCGGCGCATCACCAAGGCCGGAGCGCCGTGGGCGCAGGCCGTGCTGGAAGATCTCGAGGGCTCGATCGAGGTGCTGTTCTTCCCGGCGACCTACGAGCAGGTGGGCATCAACATCGCCGAGGACGCCATCGTGGTGGTGCGGGGACGCGCCGACGCCCGCGACGACACGGTCAAGCTGATCGCGGCCGACATGTCGGTGCCCGACCTGACTGACGGGCCGCGCGGCCCCGTGATCGTGCGTGTGCCGACCGAACGGTGCACGCCACCGATGGTCAACCGGCTGCGCGAGGTACTCGCCGCGCACCCAGGCACCACCGAGGTGCACCTGCGTCTGGTGCGCGGCGAGCGGGAGCACGCGCTGCGTGTGGCCGATGGGTTCCGGGTCACGCCCTCGCCCGCCCTGATGGGCGACCTCAAGGCCTTGCTCGGCCCGCAGGCCGTCTCAGCCTGAGAACGCCGGCGCAGTCTCGACGGTGCCAGGTGCGGGGCGAGGCGTGTTCATCAGAGCCGCGACGAGGACGGCAGCCACGGCGACGATCACCGAGCTGACCGTGAAGCCGCGGGAGAATCCGTGTGCCAGCGCGTCGGCGTGCAGTGTCCGGCTGGGTGCGTGCGAGGCGAGGTAGGACGCGGTGGCGCTGGTCGCGATCGTGTTGAGCAGCGCGGTGCCGACGGAGGCTCCGATCTGCTGTCCGGTATTGACGGTGGCTGACGCGACCCCGGCGTCGCCCGGCGCGACGCGGTAGGTGGCGTAGTTCATCGACGGCGCCATCACCCAGCCCACGCCGAACCCGATCAGCAGTTCAGCCGGGAGGATCACGTCAGTGTATGAGCTTCCCGCCGAGAGCCGGCTTGCCCAGAACAGGCCAGCCGCGACGATCACCAGGCCGGGCACGATCAGCGCGCGTGGCGGCACGAATGCGATCAACCGGGACGCGATGCCGCCGGCCGACACGAGGACCGCGCCCGTCATCGGCAGGAACGCCACACCGGTGAGAACTGGGGAGTAGCCCATCACGATCTGCATCTGATACGTGAAGAACAGGAACACGCCGAACATCCCGACGGCCACCAGGGCCACCGCCAGGTAGGCGCTGCCCCTGGTGCGGTCGAGCACGATGCGCAGTGGCAGCAACGGCTCCGCCACCCGAGCCTCGACGGCCACGAACGCCGCCAGCAGTACGCCGCCGGCGATGAACCAGCCGATCACCGTGGCCGAGCTCCAGCCGTCCGACTCCGCCTGGCTGCACGCGTAGACGACGGCAAACAGGCCCGCGGTGACCAGGACGACACCGGGTATGTCGAAGCGCGCCCGCCCCGGCGCGCGCGAGTCGCGGAGTACAGCGGCCACCCCGAGCCCCGCGATGAGCGCGATCGGCACGTTCACGTAGAGGCACCAGCGCCAGTCGAGGTACTGGGTGAGTATGCCGCCGAGCAGCAGCCCCACCGCGCCGCCGCCTGCGGCGATCGCCCCGTAGATGCCGAACGCCTTGGCCCGGTCGCGCGCGTCGGTGAACGTCACCGCCAGTAGCGACAGCGCCGACGGGGCGAGCAGGGCGCCGAACCCGCCCTGGATGGCCCGCGCCACGAGGAGCATGCCGAAGTTCGCTGCCGCGCCGCCAAATGCGGACGCGGCAGCGAATCCGGCCACGCCGATGAGAAACGTGCGCTTACGTCCGGTGTAGTCGGCGATCCGCCCGCCGAGCAGCAGCAAGCTGCCGAAGGCGAGCGTGTAGGCGGTGATCACCCATTGCCGGTCCGCGTCCGAGGCGCCGAGGGCGTGCTGTGCCGAGGGGAGCGCGATGTTCACGATCGTCACGTCCAGCACCACCATCAGCTGGGCCAGGGCGATGAAGGCCAGCGCCAGCCACCGTCGTGAGTTGGTGTCGGCCGATGCTGCGGGCGCTGCGCGCCTGGTCAGTTCCATGTGACGATCCCTCTCCGTGGTCTTTTTCAACAACGATGAATTACTGTCTCACAGCGCGAGCCAGATTTCAACAGTGATGAAAAAGCTTGACGGGAGAGCCCTACACGGAGCGCTGGTAGGCGCCGAAGGCCCGGGTGGCCACCCAGCCCATGACCACGGCCAGCGCTGCGAGCGCGGCGAGCCGCGGAGCTACCACGCCGATGTCCGGAGAGCCGGACAGCGCCTGCCGGCTGATCACGACGGCCCAGTCGATGGGGTTGTAGTTCGCGATGTGCCGGACCCAGGGCGGCGACAACAGGGTCGCAATGAGCGCAGACGACAGGAACGGCAGCGGCAGGCTCAGAAACTGGCTGATCCCGATCAGCGCGTCCTGCTGCCGGACAAGCAGAGCCACCGCGTTCGACAGCGCAGCGAACACGACGGTCAGCAGCGACGCGGCCACGAGCGTCATGACTATGCCTGAGACGCCACCGTCGAAGCGCGCCCCGCACGCGTAGGCGATCGCGAAGACCGCCAGCGACTGGATGATCGTGACGATGGACTGGTAGGTCAGCGTCGCAACCATCATCGCGCCACGGCTGACAGGGGAGGCCAGCAGCCGGTCCATGACGCCGCGGTTCATGTCCTCGATGTAGACCGTGCCAGCCCAGCCGGCGGAGAACAGCGACGTCATCATGATCACGCCGGGGGTGATGAACTCGAGATAGCTGCCGCCGGCGGCGAAGCCCGGGATGTGGACGACCGATTTGAACAGCTGCCCGAACAGCAGCAGCCACACGATCGGCTGCACGAGGGTGACCGCCACGTACCAGGGCTGGCGGATCAGCGCTCGCACCGAGCGCACTGTCAGGTAGCCGGAATGGCGGACGAACCGTCCGGGAAGTACGGCGCTGGTCATGACTGGTGGGTCCCTTCGAAGCGGCGCCCGGCGTGGCGCAGGTAGACGTCGTCCAGCGACGGACGGGCGACTGTGACTGACGCCACCGCGATCCCGGCGTCGTCGAGGGCGGCGAGCAGGGTGGGTACGGCGCGGGCGCCGCCGACAAGGCGGTCAGCCCGGGCGTGCAACGCCAGCCCGTCCGGGACGATGCCACCGAGCCCGGGCAGTCGCTCGAGCAGGCGCAGCGCTGCGGCCGCGGTCTCGGAGTTGTCGAACTCGACGTGGACGGTGTCGCCGTGCAGTTCGCTCTTGAGCTCGTCCGGCGTGCCGTCGGCGACGACCCTGCCGCGATCGACGATGGCCAGCCGATGCGCGAGGTGGTCGGCCTCGTCGAGGTAGTGCGTAGTGAGCAGCACGGTCGTCTGCTCGTCGGCGGCGAGCCGCGAGATCTCGGCCCACATGTCGGCGCGCGCCTCAGGGTCGAGACCGGTGGTCGGCTCGTCGAGGAACAGCACCTGCGGCCGGTGGATCAGCCCGATGGCGACATCGAGCTTGCGGGCCATGCCACCGGAGTAGGTGCGCACGAGCCGGTCGGCCGCCCCGGTCAGCCCGAATCGGCCGAACAGCTCGTCTGCGCGGCGGTGCGCGTCGCGCCGGCTCATGCCCTGGATGCGCGCGGCGAGAACGACGTTCTCCCGGCCGGTCGCCATCGGATCGCTGCTCGGCCGCTGCGACACGAGCCCGATCGCGCGCCTGACCCGGTCGGGCGCGAGCGTGACGTCGATGCCGGCGACGCTGGCCCGCCCCGAGTCCGGGCGCGACAACGTGGTGAGGATCTTGACCGTGGTGGACTTGCCGGCGCCATTCGGGCCCAGCAGGCCGAACACCGACCCGGCCGCGACCTGGATCGAGAGCCCGTCAAGTGCACGCACCGGGGCCTTGCCGCGGCCCGCCGGGTAGGTCTTGACGAGATCGCGCACGTCCAGCGCCACATCGAGCTGCGTGCGGGTGGATAGGTGCAACATGCGTGTTGGCTCCTTGCCATGAGGTGTGGAGCCGAGCGCCTACCCTGAGAGCTGCGCTTGAGTGGATTCGGTGCTCGCCAGGGCGTGGATCGGCTCGAGGGTGAAGCCCGGCCCGGGTGTTGCCGCACCCGGGCGGGTTGACTCAGTCGGTCTGGTCAGGTGGCAACAGGACGCGTCCCTCCTCCCCGAGATAGCGAATCGGATCGGCGGAGATCTCCGCGAAGGACGTGCCTGCGGCGCGCAGCTCGTGCACCCGCCGCCAGCCCTTGGTGCCGTCCATCGCGCCGGAACGGATGTCGTGGCTCAGCTGGACGACGAACTCTTCTTCGGCGCGCAGCATTCGCACCCGGAAGACGCTCTCGATGAGAAACAGCTCGGGCAGGCCCTGCTGGCGAACCGCCGAGTGCATGGCCTCGAGGTCGGCCACCTCGACGCGCAGCTTCTCTACACGCCGGTCGAGCAGGTCAGCCACCACGTCCGGCGGCAGGCCCGGCATGAGGGAGAGCCCGGCTTCAAGCGAGGTGAACTCCTTGACCGGCGTGGAGAGCAGTTCGGCCAGCCAGTCCTCGAACTCGGCCTGTCCCGCATCGGTGATCGCGTAGACGGTGCGCTCGGGGCGCCGACCGGCGCGGGTCGTCTCCTGAGCGCTGATCAATCCGTGCTTCTGGAGTGACTCGACGACCGAGTACAGCGAGCCGAAGTTCAGCTTGATGCTGTGCTCCTTGCCACGATCGCGCAGCGTCGTGGAGATCTCATAGGGGTGCATCGGCCGTTCTAGCAGGCAGCTGAGCACGGCAAGCGCCAGCGGGTTCGACACTCGCCGACGCGTCATCACAGTCCTCCATCTCGATTACTCGAAGTAGAGTACTTGCCTTAGGTCACTCGCTGTCAAGTGTATTTGGTGGCCAGGTACCGTCGGTGGGGTGACGATGCTGCCGCCACCGAAGCGCGACGATCCCGACGTCGGCACGTTCGAGCAAGGCACCCCGGGCAGTCGCTGGGCGCTCGGCCGATACCTGGTCGGGCGGGCAATCGGTGATTTCGTCAGCCGCGCCCTGACAGTGTTCGCGCTCTTCGTCGTGGCACTGGCAGCCCTGACGTGGTGGCTCGGCCCGCACTGGTTGGCCGTGCTCATCGGAGTGTTCGCGCTGACCGTTCTGCTGGTGCGCTCGCTGCTCGGTGCCGTGCTGCGGCGGGCGACCGGCGCGGGTTACTTCGGCCCGGCCGACGACCGGATGCGCCGCCTCGTTGCCGAGACCCGCGGCGACATCCGTGCCGAACTGCGCCGGATTCGCGTCCCGAGCCGGACCTGGACGCTGCCGCTGCTGGTCTGGCGGCTGGCGCGGCGCAGGCGGCGAGCCGAGACGCTTCGGCGGCTGCGCGCCTTCGACGCGGAGCGTGTCGTGTCCAGCTCCCGGCTGGACGAGCTGCACATGATCGTGCAGCAGTTGCGCCCGCCGAACGCTCGCTGACGCAGTCGGCGGCGGCATGCTCACGATGAACTGACAGACTGGCGGGGATGTCGACAGAACGAGCGAGTGCGGCCTACCCGGAGCAGTCCGCGCAGCCGCCGCCACAGCCCGTGCCGTCCCAGCCGTGGTTTACCGCCCGGGACCTGGGGCCGGTCGCTGTGATCATGGTCGGGCTGGCTGTCGCGGGGGTTCTGCTCGGCTTGCTGTGGCAGCAGATCAGCCCGCGGACGCAGGGCTTCGTCTACGTCCCGCCGCGCGGCATCATTGCCGAGGAGAACGAGTCGCTTATCGCCTCCGACGGGCGGTTTGTGCTGCTGACCTGCGCGGTCGGCCTGGTCGCCGCGCTGGCCGCGTGGTCACGCCGGTCGGCCCGCGGACCTGCCGCCGCGCTGGCGCTTGCCGCCGGAGGGCTGCTCGGCGCGCTGCTTACCGACTGGGTGGGCCACGCGACCGGCGGCGGTCACGACGGGGGCACGCTGAACCAAGTAATCACCCTGTCGGTTCGGGTGCACGCCCGCGGAATGCTGCTGCTGGAACCCGCAATCGCGCTGCTCGTGTATGCCATCTGCGCACTGTTCTCGCGGCGCGACGACCTCGGCGCCGACATCGCGTTCGCCCGGCTGGTCGACGTTTGGCCGGCACCAGGGGCGGTGGTCGAAGACTGGCTGGCGGCGCGCCGTATCGACGTGACCCTCGACCGCGCGCTCGCGGGGTCACCGGACTGGCTCGCGGCATACGCCGCACGTCGTGCCGACCATGGCTACGAGCCGCTGCCGCTGGAGCCACCGACCGAGGCGACGCATTCCGACGGCGGTGTTACGTACAGCTTCACGGTCGCCGACCTGTCGGGCGAACCACCGCGGGAGATCCTCGTTCAGCCGCGGATGCCATACGTCGACGCCTCCGCGTTGGAGGGCGGGCAGTGGGCGTTCACCGTAGTCCCCGACGCTGCCGACGCTCCGTAGACTCGCAGGCGTGCTGCGACGCATCGATCTGACCGCCGCTGACTCCGACGTGCGCCGGTCGTTGCCGCGCGCCCGGGTC
>JBPYES010000150.1:0-5904 GCA_051984825.1 Jatrophihabitantaceae bacterium | reverse complement strand
TCGCCGAAGGCGGCTACGACCACGCGGTGGCCACCCGCGACCACCACATCGACCCGGGCGCGCACTTCTCCGAACATCCCGACTTCGTCGCGTCGTGGCCGCCGCACTGCCGGGTGGGCACCCCGGGTGCCGAACTGCATCCGTCGCTCGACAGATCGCGGCTCGAGGCGATCTTCGACAAGGGCGAGTACCGCGCGGCGTACTCGGGATTCGAGGGCGTGAGCGATAGGACGTCGCTTGCCGACTGGCTGCGTGCCCACGATGTCGACACGATCGAGGTGGTCGGCATTGCGACGGACCACTGCGTGCGGGCGACCGCGCTCGACGCGGCCGCGGGCGGTTTTGCCACCACGGTGCGGCTAGACCTCACGGCCGGCGTGGCACAGTCCACCGTGGACGACGCGCTCGCGCAGCTACGTGACGCCGGCGTGGAGCTGGTGGGCCGGCCGATCGTCCGTTAGCCCAGCGAGCAGGCGGTTACCGACCCGGCTCGCTGTCGCGCAGGCCCGTCGAGGAACCCTCCGCTCCTACCAGTGGACTGTGGCCCGGCCGGGCCCGCCCGGAGTGCGCCTCGGCCTCGAGCCGCTCGAGAAGATGCGGATAGTGGTACTCGAATGCTGGCCGCTCCGAGCGAATGGGCGGGATGAAGGTGAAGTTGTGCCGCGGGGGTGGTGAGGACGTCGCCCACTCGAGTGAGTTGCCGTGCCCCCATGGATCGTCGGCCGTGACGATCTCGCCGTAACGGTAGGACCTGTAGAGGTTGTAGATGAACGGGAGCATCGACGCGCCGAGGATGAACGACCCGATCGTCGAGACGGTGTTCAGCGTGGTGAACCCGTCACTGGGCAGGTAGTCGGCGTAGCGGCGCGGCATGCCCTCGTTACCCAGCCAGTGCTGCACCAGGAACGTGGTGTGGAAGCCGATGAACGTCAGCCAGAAGTGCAGCTTGCCGAGCTTCTCGTCCATGTAGCGGCCGACGAACTTCGGGAACCAGAAGTAGATTCCCCCCATCACGGCGAACACGATCGTGCCGAACAGCACGTAGTGGAAGTGCGCCACCACGAAGTACGTGTCCGAAACGTGGAAGTCGACGGGCGGGCTCGCGAGCAGCACACCGGTCAGCCCGCCGAACAGGAATGTGATGATAAATCCGACGGCAAAGAGCATGGGTGTCTCGAACGTGATCGAGCCACGCCACATGGTGCCTATCCAATTGAAGAACTTCACCCCGGTGGGCACCGCGATCAGGAACGTCATCAGCGAGAAGAACGGCAGCAGAACCGCACCGGTGGTGAACATGTGGTGCGCCCACACCGTCATCGAAAGCCCTGCGATGCTGAGCGTCGCGAGCACCATGCCGGTGTAGCCGAACAGCGGTTTGCGGCTGAACACCGGGAAGATCTCGGTCACGATGCCGAAGAACGGCAACGCGATGATGTACACCTCGGGGTGGCCGAAGAACCAGAACAGGTGCTGCCACAGAATCGCCCCGCCGTTGGCGGACTCGAACACCTGGGCATGCATGTGCCTGTCGACCCAGAGCACCAGCAGTGCCGCGGTGAGGATCGGGAACGCAAGCAGCACGAGCAGGCTGGTGACCAGGATGTTCCACGTGAAGATCGGCATCCGGAACATCGTCATGCCCGGGCAGCGCAGCGTGATCACCGTAGTGACCATGTTGACCGCGCCGAGGATCGTGCCCAGACCGGCAATAGCCAACCCGATCAGCCACAGGTCGGTGCCCGTGCCAGGCGAGTTGATCTCGTCGTTCAACGGCGCGTAGAGCGTCCAGCCCGCGTCGGCCGCCCCGCCCGGCGTCAGGAAGGCGCTCGTCGCCATCAACGCGCCGAACAGGTAGAGCCAGTAGGAGAAAGCGTTCAGCCGCGGGAACGCAACGTCCGGCGAGCCGATCTGCAGTGGCATCACCAGGTTGGCGAACGCGAACACGATCGGCGTCGCGAAGAACAACAGCATGATCGTGCCGTGCATCGTGAACAGCTGGTTGTACTGCTCCGGCGTCAGGAACTGCATGCCCGGGCGCGCCAGCTCGGCGCGCATCAGCAACGCCATCAGCCCGCCGATCATGAAGAAGGCCAGCGACGTCACCATGTACATCCGGCCGATCATCTTGTGATCGGTGGTACGCAGCAGCTGCCCGAGCAGCGATCCCTTGTCCTGCTGGTGCACCGGGAAGGGACGGCTCACGATCGGCCGCGGCGCAACGGGCGTCTCGGCCGCTGTCGGCTCGGCTGTCGTCGTCAACGTGCCTCCAGTCGGCTGGGCGGTGGACGCCCGGCGGCACCGGACGGCCGTCTTGGAGAATATCCAGCCCCGGGACCGACGGTGTCACCGGCCCGATGCGCTTGCAAGTTACCGGGAATTCATTGTCCCGTCGTGTCATCCACAGGATTGCGTCGCCTGCCCTGGTGATCGTCGTGGCGTGCGCGTCACGCTCGTGGCGGAAACGTTCTCGCCGGCCGTGAACGGGGTCGTGAACTCCGTGATCCGGGTCGCCGGTGCGCTGGCGGACCGCGGACACGAGCCGGTCGTCATCGCGCCCAGCGGCAGCACGTTCCGTGCCGGCGGCCACCCGATCGAGGTCGTCCGCGTGCCGTCGATCGCCGTGCCCGGCTACCGCGGGCTGCGCATGGCCCGGCCCGGCCTCGACCTGGTGCCCGTGCTGCGTGAGCTCTGCCCCGACGTAGTGCACCTGGCCTCGCCCGCCGTGCTCGGCGACGCCGCGGTGCGCGCGGCGAACGCGCTCGACACGCCTAGCGTGGCGGTATTTCAGACCGATCTGTCCGGCTTTCTGCGGCGCTACCACCTGCGTGCTGCCGGATCGTTGCTGTGGCGGTGGCTGCGCCGGCTGCACAACAGCGCCGACCTGACGCTCGTGCCGTCCAGCACGTCGGCGTACCAACTGCGCCGGCACGGCATCGAGACCCTGGGGATGTGGCCCCGCGGCGTGGACGACGAGCTGTTCCACCCGACCCGCCGGGACGAAGCGTTGCGCGCGTCGCTGACCGGCGGCTCGCTCGGCACCATCCTGGTCGGCTACGTGGGCCGGCTGGCCGCGGAGAAGCGGGTCGAGGCGCTGGCCCCGGTGACGCAGCTTCCTGGGGTGTCGGTGGTCGTCGTGGGCGACGGCCCGCGGCGACGGCGGCTGACTCGGCTGATGCCGGAGGCGCAGTTTCTCGGGTTCCGCCGCGGTGAGGAGCTGGCGCGGATCGTCGCCAGCCTTGACCTGTTGGTTCAGCCCGGCGCACACGAGACGTTCTGCCAGGTCGTGCAGGAGGCGCTGTCGTCTGGTGTGCCGGTGGTGACAGCTGCCTCGGGCGGGCCGCTCGACCTCGTGCGGCACGGTGAGAACGGCTGGCTGTGGGCGGGCGGCAACTCGGAACTGCTGGCCGCCCAGGTTGCGGCGATCCGCGAAGACCGGGCCGGCCTCGCCGCGGCTCAGTCGCGCGCTCGGGATTCCGTGGTGGGCCGCACCTGGGACGTCGTGGTCGACCGGTTGCTGGACTATTACGCCGACGTGCTCGCTGCCCGGGCCGGCGTGGTGCGTGACCTGTCGCAATTGCGCGGCCGGGCGTCGTGAGGCCCTCGGCGGTGCGGATCGTCCAGCTCGCGAACTTCCACTCGCCGACCTCGGGCGGGCTGCGCGTCGCCGTGGACACACTGCGCGCCGGCTATCTGGCGGCGGGACACGACTGCACACTCATCGTGCCGGGCACGCTTGACGCCACGCGCGACACCGTGCGCACGCTGCGTTCCCCGCGGCTGGGCGACACCGGCTACCGCGTGATCGTGCGCCGCCGCGCCGTGCTGACACTGCTCGACGAGCTGCGTCCGGACATGCTCGAGGTGCACGACAAGCTGCTTTTGCGATGGGTGTGGCGGTGGTCGCGATTGCGCGGTGTGCCCCTGGTCGCGTGGTCGCACGAGCGGTTGGGACGGACTTTGCCCCTGCTGCTGCCGTCGGTGCCGGACATCGTGCTCCGGCAAGCCGCGACCCGTATCGCACGCCACACGGCGGGCGCGTGCGACGTGCTGATCGCCTGCTCCCGCTTCGCCGCCGACGAGTTCCCGCCATACGCGCCAGTACGCATCGTGCCGCTGGGCACCGACCTCGATGCATTCCGGCCGCCAGTGGCGACGCCACCGCCGGATCGCCTGCGGCTCGTGCTCACCGCCCGGCTCTCGCACGAGAAACGTCCCGAACTTGCGGTGGACGCGCTGCGCGTCCTGCGCGAGCGCGGCGTGGCCGCCGAGCTGACGGTGCTCGGCAGTGGTCCCCGCCAGGCCAAACTCGCCCGGTATGCCCGCGGGCTGCCGGTGCGCTTCACCGGGCACCTTCGCGGCCGCGAGCAAGTGGCCGCGGAGTTGGGTGCCGCCGACGTGGCGCTGGCTCCGGCACCGGCCGAGACGTTCGGGCTCGCGGCTCTGGAGGCACTCGCCTGCGGCACCCCGATCGTGGCCCATGCTGGGGCGGCGCCGGCGGAGGTCGTCGCGAAGCATCCGGGCGCCGGCGCGGTGGCCACCGGGGACGCTGAGGCGTTCGCGGCCGCAGCCCTGCGGTTGGCGCAGATCCCCCGGGAGATCCGCCGGAACGCAGCGCGCCGCGCCGCTGAGGCCTACCCGTGGTCGGCGACGACGGCCGCCATGCTGGCGGTGCACGCCGAAGTCATGTCGGCGCCGCTGCCACGGCCGCAGGCGTACGCCGTGGACGCGTGAGCGCCACGCCGAACGCCGCGGCGACGCCTGCGCTGACAGCCAGCGCCAGGTCGGTGATCGAGACGGCGTGCCCCGAGGCGTGCGCGCCCGGACCGTGGACGAGCGTCAGGTACAGCGTGCCCAGCGTGGCCACGCCGACCACCTGGCCGAGCTGGATCACGGTCACGAGCACCCCGCTGGCGTCGGCTGCAACGGCCACCGGCACATGCCGTAACGCCACAGTCAGCATCGGGCTGTACGCCAGGCCGAAAGCCAGCCCTATCGCGAGCAGGTCGAGCTCCATTCCGAGACCGCCGTGGCTTCCATTACGCAAAATGGCCGCCAACGGCAGGTAGCACAGCCCGGCCACCAGCAGGCCGGCCGGAATGATCGGCCCGTGCCACCGGGCCGGCAACCTGCTCCACGTGAGCCCGGTGATTGCGAACCCGACCGCGACCGGGCCGAACACCAGCCCGGCGTGCGCCGGGCTCTCGCCCAGCCCGGACTGCAGATGCAGCGCCATGCTGAACAGGTAGCCGGCGTAGTTGATGAGCACCAGGAACAGCGCCGCCATGCCCGCGAGCATGCCGGGCGCACGCAGCACCTGCCCGGAGACGAGTGGCGACCCGCCCCGTGCGGCCACGGCCCGCTCGACCGCGACGAACACTGCGAACAGCACCACGCTCGCGCCGAGTGACACCCACCCCCAAACCGGCCAGTGCTCCTGGTGGCCGAGGACGAGCGGTACGACCAGAAGCAGCACCGACAGCGACAGCAGCACGACGCCGGCAAAGTCGAGTTGCCGGCCGGCCGAGCCGCGCCCACTCGGCAGGTGCGAACGCGCGATCACTAGCAGGGCAATGCCGATCGGCACGTTCACCAGGAAGACCGGCCGCCAACCGCTGCCGGCGATGTCGGCGCTGACGAGCACGCCGCCGAGCACCTGGCCCACCACCGCACCGCAGGCGATGACCGCGGAGTACAGGGACAACGCCCGGGCCCGCCCCGGCCCGGTGAACGTGCGCTGGATAAGGCTCATGACCTGCGGCATCATCAGCGCCGCGGCCGCGCCCTGGATCAGCCGGAATGTCACGAGTGTCGCGGTGCTCGTCGCAAGCCCGCAGGCGAGGGAGGCGACCGTGAACCCGGCCAACCCGGCCCGGAACGCCCGGCCGTGGCCGATCCGATCGC
>JBPYES010000149.1:0-12152 GCA_051984825.1 Jatrophihabitantaceae bacterium | reverse complement strand
TGTGGATCCTGGGGCCTCGAGTCGTCAGCCGACGGACCGACACCCGCGGGCGCGTCAGGCGGACGCCCGCGGGCCGACCGTCATCCCGGAGGCGTACACCGCAGAGCGGACGCGGGGCTCGTCGGAGGCGTCGCCCGGGAGCGGCGAGGCGGCAAAATCTCTCGGCGGAGGATAGGGGATTTGAACCCCTGAGGGTGTTAACCCAACACGATTTCCAATCGTGCGCCCTAGGCCACTAGGCGAATCCTCCGCCGGACAGGATACGTGGCGGTCGAGTGCGGCCGTGAGGCCTGCCGGTCGTCGCGTAAACTTGCGGGCCAGCCCCCCGTGCGGCGCTCACCCTGCGAACCTCCCCAGGGCCGGAAGGCAGCAAGGATAAGCAGGCTCTGGCGGGTGCGCGGGGGGCCCTTCTGTGACGAGGTGGTGACGCTCCCGTCGGCACTGCGGACGGACGGCGGCTCGTCCGCGGCGTGCTTTAGTGTCGTGCCGTGGCCAGTTTGGCGCTGTACCGCAAGTACCGATCCGCGACGTTCGCCGAGGTGATCGGCCAGGACCATGTCACCCGGCCGTTGCAGCATGCCCTAGCCGCGGGGCGCATCAACCACGCGTACCTGTTCAGCGGGCCGCGCGGCTGCGGCAAGACGTCCAGCGCGCGCATCCTGGCCCGGTCGCTGAACTGCGTGAAAGGGCCGACCCCCACGCCGTGCGGTGAATGCGACTCATGCCGGGAGCTCGCCCCGAACGGCACGGGCTCCATCGACGTGATCGAGATCGACGCGGCCAGCCACGGCGGCGTGGACGACGCCCGCGAACTGCGGGAGCGTGCCTTCTACGCCCCGGTCCGCGACCGGTTCAAGGTGTACATCGTCGACGAGGCGCACATGGTCTCCACGCAGGGCTTCAACGCCCTGCTCAAGCTCGTCGAGGAACCGCCTGACTTCCTGATCTTCGTCTTTGCCACCACCGAGCCGGACAAGGTGCTGCAGACGATCCGATCGCGCACCCATCACTACCCGTTCCGGCTGATTCCGCCCAGCGTGATGCGCCAGCACCTCGAGCACATCTGCGCCGACGAGGGCGTGACCGTCGAGCCCGCCGTCCTGCCGCTCGTCGTCCGTGCCGGCGCGGGCTCGGCGCGCGACAGTCTCTCGGTGCTCGACCAGCTGATCGCCGGCGCCGGCCCGTCGGGGGTCACCTACGCGGACGCCGTGGGCCTCCTCGGCGTCACCGACACGACCCTGCTGAACGACATGGTCGACGCGTTGGCCGCCGGTGACGCGGCGAGCGTGTACGGCACCGTCGACGGAGTCGTCGAGGCGGGACACGATCCGCGGCGGTTCGCCGCCGACCTGCTCGACCGGTTCCGGGACCTGATCGTCATCGACGCGGTGCCGGGCGCCGCGGCCAGCGGGCTGATCGACGAAACGGCCGACGAGCTGTCCCGAATGACCGAGCAGGCCGCCCGCCTCGGCGCGGCCACGCTCGCCCGCAATGCCGAGATCGTGCACACCGCGCTGATCGAGATGCGCGGAACGACATCGCCACGGCTCGTCCTCGAACTGCTCTGCGCCCGGATGCTGCTGCCCGACGCCGCCGCCGACTCGGCCGCGCTGCTGCAACGGCTGGAACGGCTCGAGCGGCGCAACGCGGCGCTGTCACCGCCCGATGCGCAACAGCCCCAAGCGCAACAGCAGGCGCCCGCCGAGCCAGCGCCCAAGCCCAAGGCCAAGGCCAAGCCAAAACCGGAGCCGAAGCAGGAACCAAAGGCCGCGGCCGCGCCGCCGGCCGAGTCCGGGGCGATGGACGCCGCAGCTGTGCGCCGTCTCTGGCCCGACGTGCTCGATGTCGTCAAACAGACGAGCAAGCGCACCCGAGCGCTGCTCGACAACGCGCAGGTCGCAGGTGTGGCCGGCGAGCGGCTCACTCTGGCCGCGCCGACCGCGGCCCTGGCCAAGATGATCAGCGAGGACGGCACGATCGAACTGGTACGAACCGCGTTGGCCTCGATCGTCGGCGGTAACTGGCAGGTCGTGGTCGAGACAAACGGCGGCAACCCGGCTCGCGCGCTGCCGTCCGACGAGCCGGACCCGCGCGACGACCCGCATCCGCCACAGGCGTCGGCGTCGGATCCTGAGGCAGACGCGCTGCACCTGCTTCAGTCGACGCTGGGCGCCCGGCCGCTCGAGCGTGACGGATAGGGCGCGACTCAGGAGTGCTGGCTACTCTTGGCGCGTGACTCGAGGCGGTAACTTCGGCGGACAGCCGAACATGCAGCAGCTCATGAAGCAGGCGCAGAAGATGCAGCAGCAGTTCGCGGACGCGCAGGCGGAGCTGGCCGAGACCGAGGTGACCGGCAGCGCGGGCGGAGGGCTGGTGACCGCTACTGTGTCCGGCGCGGGTGAGCTCAAGGCGATCACCATCGACCCGAAGGTGGTCGATCCGGAGGACGTCGAGACGCTTCAGGACCTCGTCGTCGCTGCCGTACGCGACGCCAACCGCACAGTCGGCGAGCTTGCCGCCGAAAAGATGGGACCGCTAGCAGGGGGGATCGGCGGGCTGGGCATTCCCGGCCTCTAACACCAGATGTACGAAGGCGCGATACAGGACCTGATAGACGAGCTCGGCAGGTTGCCCGGCATCGGTCCCAAGAGCGCCCAGCGCATCGCATTTCACCTGCTTTCCGCCGAGCCGGCCGACGTAGAGCGGCTGGCCAGCACCCTCGTCCGCGTCAAGAACGCCGTGCGGTTCTGCCGCATCTGTGGCAACGTCGCGGAGGCGGACGAGTGTCGCATCTGCCGGGACACGCGCCGCGATCCGAGCGTCATCTGCGTCGTCGAGGAGCCCAAGGATGTCGTGGCAGTCGAGCGAACCCGGGAGTTCCGCGGTCGCTATCACGTGCTCGGCGGGGCTATCAGTCCGATCGACGGCATCGGCCCGGACGACCTGCGCGTGCGCGAACTGCTCGCCCGCCTCGCCGACGGCACGGTGACCGAGTTGATCCTCGCCACCGACCCGAACCTCGAGGGCGAGGCAACCGCCACCTACCTTGCTCGGCTGGTGACACCGATGGGTATCGCTGTCAGCCGCCTGGCGAGTGGGCTGCCCGTCGGCGGTGACCTCGAATACGCCGACGAGGTGACCTTGGGGCGTGCGTTCTCCGGGCGCCGGCGGGTCGAATGACCAACCCGACCATGCGCCCTCCGGCCGTCGGTTATGTCCCGGCCGGACCGCCGGCCGCGCAGCGCCGACCGCCCCGGCACCACCGCGGACTGTTCTGGGTCGCGGTACTTGCCGCACTGGCCGCGCTGGCGGCCGGCGCGCTCATCACCGCGACGGCGTACGTCGACGAGACGGAGCCGGAAACGGCTGCCATTGCCTACTTCAATGCCCTCGGGCGCGGCGATGCCCCCGGCGCGCTCGGTTTGGGAGACCTACCAGCAGGGTCGCGTAGCTACTTGACCAGCGAGGTCCTCGACGCGTCGTTGTCCATCGCCAAGATCAGCGAGGTCCGGGTGCTGTCCGTCGTGCGCCACGGCCGCACCGCGACGGTGACTCTCGAGTATCAGCTCGGCCCACAGCAGGTGTCCGACGCCGTATCCCTGGTCCGCGACGGACGCGGCTGGCGGCTGACGCGCACTGCCGTGCCCGTACGCCTGAAAGTCATCGCCGGCGTCGACCGGATGACCATCGCCGGCGCCCCGGTCCCGAACACAGCAGTGCTGTTCTTCCCGGGCGCGCTGCCGCTCGCGCTCGACACCCCGAACCTCAGCGTGGGAGCGCCGCCGGTCGTTCACCTGGACGGCCCGCCACTGCCGCCGATCCAGCCCGATGTGAGCCGAGTCGGAAAGCAGCGAGTAGAAGCTGCCGTACGAGCTGCGGTACAGGCATGCGTCAGCGGCAGGGCGAGCCGCAGCTGTCCGCGGCCCGCGTCGGCCCAGTCGCCCGTCGTACCCGGAAGTGTCCGGGGGCGGGTCACCGGCGATAACCTGACGGTCTCCATCGCGCCGGGCCCCGCCGGCCTGCTCCAGGTCAACGGCAACGTCATCGTCAAGGGCAGCTATCAGCATCTGAACTTCTCGAATCAGCCGGTGCCCGGCACCGGGAATGTCGAGCTGACCATTAGCGCGCAGTGCTATGCGACCGATCCCGGCAAGATCGCGTGGGCGACGACGTGAGGCGACTGCTGGCGGTCGCGGCGGCCGTGCTCGTAGCGCTCGTCGGCGTGGCTGCACCGACGTTCGCTACCCCGGGGCCGAAGCAGGCACCGGAATGGTGGTTCGACGCCTGGCACGTCAACTCGCTGTGGGCCGGCGGCGCACGCGGTCAGGGCGTGACGATCGCCGAGATCGATACCGGCGTGAATGCCAGCCTGCCGGGGCTTGCCGGAAACGTCCTGTCAGGCAAGGACTTCGGCGCGGCGGGGGGCGACGGGCGCACCGATCGCGCAGTCGACCCGTTCGGGCACGGGACCGCGATGGCGTCGATCATGGTCGCTCGCGACGGCTTCATGGGCATCACCGGTCTTGCTCCAGACGCGAAGCTGCTGCCCCTGGCAGTGCCGTTGCGCGGCACGACCGACGCTCCGATCAACGGCAACGACCGCCTGTCCGAGGCAATCAAGTGGGCAGCCGACCACGGCGGAAAGATCATCAGCATGTCCCTCGGCGGCTCGCGCAACCCGTCGGAAGGCGTGCCGTGCCCGGTGGATGAGCAGAACGCTATCAACTACGCGATCAGCAGGGGCGCGATTGTCCTTGCGTCATCGGGTAATTCCGGCCAGAAGGGCAGCCCGGTCGAGGAGCCTGGCGTCTGTCTCGGTGTGGTGTCGGTCGGCGCAGTCGACTCCCACGACAACGTGGCGGCCTTCTCGTCGCGGCACAAGTACCTGACCGTGACCGCGCCGGGCGTGAACATCCCCTCGCTCGGACGACTGCCGCAGAAGGCCTACCACGGCGACGGCACCAGTCAGGCGACGGCACTCACCTCCGCCGCACTGGCGCTGATCTGGTCGAAGTACCCGGCGTTGAGCGGGCAGCAGGTGGTGGCACGAATGCTCGCCACGCTCGACCGCCGCACCGGCCGGCAGGACCCGAGCTACGGCTACGGCATCGTCAACCCCTATTCGGCGATCACCACGGCCGTGCCGGCCAACGCCCCGAACCCGGTGTACGCCGCGGTGGCCCCGTTCCTATCACCACAGTCCGGCAACATCCGGGCATTGCCGGCTCCCCGGCCGGCGGCCACGCAGCGCGTCCCGCCCGGGCACTTCGCCGTCGGAAGGGCGCCCAGCGTGTGGACGACCCGGGTATGGACCGCGTTCGCCGTCGGATTGCTGGGCCTGCTTGCGCTGGTCGTGCTGGCCGTCGTCGGCGTGGTGCGCTCGCGCCGGCACGCCGCACTGGCCGTCAACGGCGGCCGAATGTGGCGGGGGCAGATCCGAGAAGTCCCTCCGACCCCCACCCACCAGGACGAGCTCGGCGTGGTCTGGCACGACCTCACCGGGCCACGCGACGAGCCCTAAGGGCTGAGCCGGAACGGCGGGTAGCGGTCGGTGAGGCCGAACAGCCACGCCGACGCGCGCGTGGTCCAGCGGAGATAGCCGGTCACGAACCGGTGCATGCCCTCGGGGTAACGACCCGTGAACAGGACCGCCCACTGCGCGATCCAGAACACGATGAACGCGGCGATGCCCACGAAGTACACACAGATGAACGCAGGCAGCGCGGCGAGAACCTTGAGGAGGTAGATGATCCCCAGGACCGCCAGGCCCCTGCTACTGCGCGGCGGATAGGGGATCGTCAGCTGCACTGGATAGTCGCTCGGTGGTTGCGCCCACGGCGGAGGCGGCGGCGCCCCCAGCGGCGGCTGGCCGTATCTCGCCGGCGCCGGGACGGGATAGCCGGGTGGCGGCACCGGCGGGTAGGGCGGCTGCGCCGGGGGTGCGTAGCCCGGCGGCACGGGCGAATACCCAGGCGGCGGCCCCCCGGGTGGGGCGCCAGCCGGTGGCCGGCCGCCGAACGGCGGTCCGGCAGGCGGGTAGCCCGGTGGCGGACCAGGAGGCGGACCCCCAGGCGGCGCACCGGGTGGCGGAGGTGGCGGAGGTGGCGGGCCACCGGGCGGCGGAGGCGCTGCGTACGGGTCCGGATAGCCCCCCGACGGCGGTTGGTTGCCAGGCTGCGGATTGTCCCGCTGGTGTTCAGCGGGATCGTATGGCTGACTCATGTCGCCTTCCTCGATCGGATCCGCGCCGATCGTCGCAGGTTGGCGGTGAATCTGCCATTCGGCACACTCAGCGCGCGGTGCGGTTGAGCGCGCTGATGACCCCGCGCAGCGACGCCTCGACGATCGATGCGCTGATGCCGACACCCCACAACACCCGATCGCCCACCTCGATCTCGAGGTAGGCGGCGGCCTCGGCGTCACGGCCCGCGGTGAGTGCGTGCTCGCTGTAGTCCAGCACCCGCACCGGCTGCCCACCGTCCACACTGGACAGTGCTGCGCAGAACGCGGCGATCGGCCCGTTGCCGGACCCGGCCACCTCGTGCTCGACGCCGTCGACGCGCACCGTCGCGGTGAGGTGCTCGCCGCCGTTCGTCGCCGACGTGAACCGCACCAGCTCGAAGCGCCCCGGTGAGAGGTACTCCTCGGAGAAGATCTGCCACATCTGCGGGCCGGTCACCTCGCCGCCCTCGCCGTCCGTGTAGCGCTGGATCACGTGACTGAACTCGATCTGAAGCCGGCGCGGCAGGTCCAGGTGGTGGTCGGTCTTCATGATGTACGCGACGCCGCCCTTGCCGGACTGCGAGTTGACCCGGATGACGGCCTCGTACGAGCGGCCCACGTCCATCGGATCGATCGGCAGGTACGGCAGGTTCCACGGCAGCTCGCCCACGGTCGTGCCGAGCTCCTTGGCTTCCCGTTCGGCGGCATCGAAGCCCTTCTTGATCGCGTCCTGATGGCTGCCGGAGAAAGACGTATAGACGAGGTCGCCGACGTACGGGTGCCGCTCGTGCACGCCGATGCGGTTGCAGTACTCCACGGTACGGCGGATCTCGTCGATATCGCTGAAGTCGATCATCGGGTCGATGCCCTGGCTGAACAGGTTCAGCCCGAGGGTGACCAGGTCGACGTTGCCGGTGCGCTCACCGTTGCCGAACAGGCATCCCTCGACCCGCTCGGCGCCGGCCAGCATGGCCAGTTCCGCGTCGGCGACGGCGGTGCCACGGTCGTTGTGCGTGTGAACCGACAGTGCGACGAAGGCCCGCCGGGTCAAGTTTCGCGACATCCACTCGATCTGGTCGGCGAAGACGTTCGGGGTGGAACGTTCGACCGTGCAAGGCAGGTTGATGATGATCTCGCGCTCGGCATCGGGCTGCCAGACGTCCATCACCGCCTCGCAGATCTCCAGCGAGAAGTCGAGCTCGGTGTCCATGAAGATCTCGGGCGAGTACTCCAGGCCGAAGTTGGCGTCGGGCAGGTAGTAGTCGGCGAACTTCGTGATGTGCTGGATGCCCTCGACGGCGACCTGCTTGCACTCGGCACGCCCGTCGCCGGGGAAGCCGAAGACCACGCGCCGGAACACCGGCGCCGCCGCGTTGTACATGTGGACTGTAGGGTTGCGAGCGCCCACGAGCGACTGCACGGTGCGCTCGATCAGCTCCTCGCGTGCCTGCGTCAGTACCGAGATGCGGACGTCGTCGGGCACCTTGCCGCCCTCGATCAGCTCGCGCACGAAGTCGAAGTCGGTCTGGCTCGCCGCCGGGAAGCCGACCTCGATCTCCTTGTATCCCATGCGTACGAGCAGGTCGAACATGGCGTGCTTGCGCTCGGAGTTCATCGGATCGATCAGCGCCTGGTTGCCGTCGCGCAGGTCGGTCGACAGCCAGCGAGGCGCCCGTGTCGTGGTGCGCTGCGGCCAGGTGCGGTCGGGCAGGTCTACAGCCGGGAACGCCCGGTAACGGTTGCAGGGCATGCCAGACGGGCGTTGGGGTACGGGTTCGTTCATCTGCTGCATTCTCTTCCGGACGGAGCGGAGTCGGTCGGCAGCAGAACGGCCCGCGACGAGGGGCCGACCGGTCGAAAGTTACCGGGCCTCGCCGCGGCTGCGAAGGAGCAGCACACGCGCCATGACGGACGTAGCGTAACCGGTTCCGGGCCCAGGCGGCCACTTGGGGCCGAATGCGTTCGACACAGGCCGGTTTTGGGTATCGATTGCTATGAGGCTTCTGAGAGCGTGCGATACTGTGCGCGCCACCCGCCAGCAGCGTCGCTACGTGGCGCCCCGGCGATGGCCCGCGGAGCAGGTGCCCCGGCCGGGCGACTCCCGCACCGGACGTATCGGTATAGCATCTGCCAGTTCGACGGAGCAGATCTAAAGATTGGTGGGCAGGGCGTGCGAATCCTCATTCTCGGTGGCGACGGGTTCTGCGGTTGGCCAACCGCACTGCACCTGTCTGACCGTGGCCACGAGATTGCCATCGTCGACAACTTGTCGCGGCGCAACATCGACAATGAGTTAGAGGTCACATCCCTGACACCCATCTCTTCGATGGGGGTTCGCCTTGCCGCGTGGGAGGAAGTCGCTGGTAAGCGGATCGCATTCTACCGGTTCGACGTCGCGGAGCACTACCACCGCCTGTTGTCGCTGATCAACGAATGGCAGCCGGAGGCAGTCGTTCACTTCGCCGAGCAACGGGCCGCCCCTTACTCAATGAAGTCGTCCTGGCACAAGCGATACACGGTCAACAACAACCTGAACGCGACCAACAATCTGCTCGCTGCCATCGTCGAGTCCGGGCGAGACGTGCACGTCGTACACCTGGGAACGATGGGCGTCTACGGGTACGGCACCGCTGGGATGAAGATCCCGGAGGGGTACCTGCGGGTGAAGGTCGAGACCGACGACGGCCGCCATGTCGAGCAGGAAATCCTGTATCCGCCGAACCCGGGCAGCATCTACCACCTGACCAAGACGCAGGACCAGTTGCTCTTCGCGTATTACGCCAAGAACGACCTACTCCGCATTACTGACCTGCACCAGGGAATCGTCTGGGGCACGCAGACCCAGCAGACCAGCCAGGACGAGCGGCTGATCAACCGGTTCGACTACGACGGCGACTACGGCACCGTCCTGAACCGCTTCTTGATGCAGGCTGCGGTGGGCTACCCACTGACGGTGCACGGCAGCGGCGGGCAGACGCGCGCCTTCATCCACATCCAGGACACGGTGCGCTGTATCGAGCTGGCGATCTCTGATGCGCCCGAGCCCGGCGACCGGGTCCGCATCCTGAACCAGATGACCGAGACGCATCGTGTCGACGACCTGGCTAAGCTCGTATCGGTGCTGACCGGAGCAAAGATCGACTACGTCGACAACCCGCGCAACGAGGCCGCCGAGAACGAGCTCTACGTCGAGAACCGGCAGCTGATCAACCTCGGCCTCGATCCGATCACCCTTGCCGACGGGCTCATGCAGGAGGTCAGCGACATCGCGCAGAAGTATGCGGCGAGGTGCGACCTCGACAAGATTCCGTGCCGGTCGCTATGGCGGCAGCAGCGCCCGCTCGGAAAGAGTTGACGTGGGCCTCTCGGCGCATGACCTGTTGATCGCACGTCGGCCGCACTTACCGCGCTGGCTGAAGATTTCCCGATACATGGCCACGTCGGCAATCTGCTTCGGGATCTCCGAAGTGGTGCTGATCGTGCTCTTCGCGACGCACCTGCTGGGCGCCCGGAGCGCGGCTATAGTCGCGTCGATCGCCGGCATCATTCCCGGTTACCAGTTGAACCGGACCTGGATCGCCGGACGCAGCCATCGCTCGCACTTCTGGCGCGAGGTCGTGCCCTACTGGAGCACGTCCCTGAGCATTGCGCTGCTGGCCGCGCTTGTCACCGGTGCCGCGAACGCGCTCTTCATCAACGAGTCGCGTGGCGTCCGCACGGTCATCAACGCGTCGGCCTACATGCTGACGTACGCCACCACGCTGACGTTCAAGTACCTCATCTTCCACCGCGTGCTCTTCAAGCCGCCGGCGCGTCACGCAGATGCGGTGCGCGATGACTCCGAGCGCCTGGTGGCTGACGACGGTTCGCAGGCTGTTCGGGCGTCCTGACGACGCCCGTTCCGCCGTTCCTCCTGCGCGATCCCGCGTTGCGCCGTGCTCAGCTGCGGCGCGGCGACCGCGCGCGCTGCGGCCACTCGCGCAGGAACGTGCGCGCGACAACGGTGCCGTAGCGCAGCCCGTAGAACGCGTTGCGACCCTTCTTGCTCTCCCCGGCACTGCGCACGCGCATCACTGTCGGCACCTCGGCGACGCGGAAGCCCGAAAGGATCGCCCCGATCAGGAACTCAGCCGACTGGTACTGCGGCTGCGTCTGCCGCACGGTGGTGGCGACTTCGACTCGCATGGCCCGCAGACCGCTCGATGTGTCGGTGACTTTCGTCCGGGTCAACAGGCTGACGACCTTGGAGAAGAAGCGCACGCCGACATTGCGCAGCGCATCTGTACTCTCGGTCCGGCCCAGCTGACGCGAGCCGAGCACCAGGTCCGCACGGTCGGCTTCCAGCAACTCGACCATGCCCGGCAGGTCGTTTGGATCCCACTGACCGTCTGCGTCCAGGGTGGCGACGTAGCGGGCCCCGCCCTCGCGCGCAATGCGGTAACCGGTGCGTACCGCCGTGCCCTGCCCACGGTTGACGCGCAGCCGGCAGACGAGCGCGCCATGCTCTTCGGAGCGCTTGCTGGTCTCGTCACTGCTCCCGTCATCGATGACGAGCGTGCGCGCCGCGACGCCGCCGATCGTGTCGGGGATCTCGTCGATCACCGGGCCGATACAGGCCTCCTCGTTCAGGGCAGTGATCACCACGATGAGTGGCGGTAGCTGCTCGTCCCGGTACGTCCGCCGGAATTCCGCGATCGCCTCATCGACGATGCGCGGTGTGTCGGCGTGCTCGCGCAGTGACCTGCTGGCCTGCGACTGCCCGGGCTCCGCCCCCTCGTTCGGCCGCGGTGTTGGTCCCATCCCCATCCTCTTTTCGGCGGTCATCCTGCGAAGACGTGCTCGGCGTACCACTTCCAGGTCCGGCTCAGCCCGTCCGTCAACGTCACGGACGGGGCGAACCCGAGAAGCTCGGCGGCAAGGTCGTATGTGGCGAAGTTCCGGCCGACCTCGCCGGGACGGCCGGGCCGGAATTCGATCGGGTGATCGGGCTTGCCGGCGACGCGGCGGCAGGCGTCGGCGAGTTCGGCGACGGACGTCTCGACGCCCGTCGCGAGGTGCACGACCGTGCCGGCGTCGACATCAGCGGTCAGCCCGAGGCGAATCCCGTTACAGATGTCGTCGACGTACATGAAGTCGCGAGACGCCTTGCCGTCGCCGTAGATGATGATCGGCTCATCGTCGTAAAGGGCGCGGAAGAACACCGTGATCGCGCCCTTCTTATGGCCACTGAACGGTCCGTACAGATTAGCGAACCGCAGGCTCACTGTACGGATGCCGAAGGACTTGGCGAATGCGTGGCAGTATGCCTCCGCCGCCAGCTTGCTGGCGCCATAGGGCGAGATCGGCTTCGGCAGTGACCGTTCGTTTACCGGCGGCACAGCGTCGCCGATGAGCGCGCCACCGGTGGACGAGAACACCAACCGGTCGATGCCCGCCTGCCGCGCGGCGTCGAGCACGGTAAAGGTACCGATCACGTTCGCGCCGAAGTTGGCGACCGGGTCCGCGACCGAGTCGACGACCGAGCCAGCGGCAGCCAGGTGGACGATTGCATCGGCCGGACCGGCTAGTTTCCGTACCAGGTCTGCGTCACCGATTGCGCCCTTGACGATCTCGACGTCGAGACCGTCGAGGTACTCGACCCGGCCGGTGCGCAGATCGTCGAGGACGGTCACCCGGTGTCCGTCCGACAAGAGCGTGGGGACTAGGTTGGCGCCGACGAATCCGCAGCCTCCGGTGACGAGTACGTGCACGGCTGACCTTCCGCATCGGGGTATGAACGAGCTATGACCGAGAGACCTTACCGGCAGGCCTGCTGCCGATGTCGCTGAGGCGGCTCAGTTCGGGTTCGCTCGCGAGACGGTCCCGTCCGCGGAGACGTGCAGGCCGCACTCGGTTTTGCCGCGTCCCGCCCAGCGTCCGCTGCGTGGATC
>JBPYES010000148.1:0-10942 GCA_051984825.1 Jatrophihabitantaceae bacterium | reverse complement strand
GCTGCCGTCGGGAAACTGGCCGGCCGCCAGATACTCCTCGGCCTGCGTGACATCGATCTGCCCTAGTCGTCGCTGTGTCGCGCTGCCGTAGTCGAGATGCACCGCCTCGACCGCGGTCACGAGCACGAGCGCCTGCGCGCCGACGGCCAGCGCGAGTGCTGCCGCGGCGTAGTCCTTGTCGATGACGGCGTTTATGCCGGTAAGCCCGCCGGCGTCGTCGCGAATAACTGGGACCCCGCCTCCGCCGGCTGTCACGACGACGTGTCCGGAGTCGAGCAGGCAGCTCACGGCATCCACTTCGACGATGCTCTGCGGCTGCGGCGATGCAACGACCCGGCGGTAGCCCCGTCCGGAGTCCGGTTCGACGCGCCAGCCCCTCGTCTGCGCCAGTCGCTTCGCCTCGTCCTCGTCGAGAAACGGTCCGATCGGCTTCGTCGGGTGAGCCAGGGCCGGATCGGCCGCGTCGACAACGACGTGCGTCAGTACTGAGACGACCCGGTGGCGGCCACCCGAAGCGGCATGTACAGCTGACGCGATGATGTTGCCCAGCTGACCCTGGGTCATGGCGACAAGCGAGAACAGTGGCTGGGGCGGAACCAGAGCCGCGCCCTCCTCCTGCTGAATCGCGAGGTTGCCGACCTGCGGGCCGTTGCCATGCACGAGGGCGAGGCGCCACCCTTCGTCAAGGAGTTCGCAGACGCAGTTGGCCATCGCGGTCGCGTTCGCCGCCTGCTCCTCGTGAGTGCCGGATTGCCGTTCGACCGTGAACGCATTCCCGCCCAGTGCGACCACCGCTACCTTGGTCACAGCGCCCCCACCTCGCGTCCGCGACGACCTACGCCCTAGCCGCGGCCTCGGCGCTACGTTTATCATGCGACGTGAATTTAGACGATAGTTAATGGCGGGTCGCCGCACAAGGCCGCCCTGCAGTACCGGAGGCGGTCGCCTGTGGATGAGAGCCCGGCCTCTCCGATGAGCGCCACTCGCTTGGCGCTGCTGCGACGGTTTACGGCCGCCGAGTCCGCGATCTACCCACTCGCGATGACAGATCCGGATCGCTACGAGCGGGCGGTGCTTGTGATCGGCCTGATTCTGCAACGGCTTCGCCGTGATTACTCGAGCATCGACGCGCTTATCGAAGGCCTGCCCACCCTCCCGCAAGAGGCCCTCGAGTTGGCCACAGAGCAGGACATCTCGCTTTCCGGTCTCGCTCCGGACGTGCTCGGTGATGCCGCCGCTGCGCTTCGTTATCGCGAACTTCCGTCCGCGGCGTCACGCCCTTGACAGGCCGACTCCACCCGCGTTTCCTGAAGGCAACGTTCCGTATCGGGAAGTAAACGTCCGAGGGGGAGCTCCGATGGTGCTTGCCGCAGACGGTCCGGCAGTATCGCGGGAGGCAACTGCGCCGAATGGCGGCGGCCGAACGCAGGCGGCGGCGCTGGCCGAGCTCATCATCGATGTGCAGGCACGTGGCTTGCGAATCGAGGTACCCATCGAGCGCAGGCAGGGCGGCGCCGGCCCGTCGGATTCCGGGATGCTGTGGATCGGCGGGTTCCCGGTCACCGTCCCGACCGGCAATGAGCTCGCACTGTCGTCGCCCTACGTGTTGGCGGCCGAAGACGACGGCTACGCCGTCTATCGCGACGGGGAGCGATTGGCCGAAGCCACTGGGCAGCGCCGCCCGCGCTTCTACGACTTGCAGACGGCGGACGGCATCCCGTACTGGAAGATCGCGTTGCTGCACCTCGACTCGTTCGCCAGCACGGTCGTACAGACGTGTACGTATTGGGGGAACGACGACCAGTGCAAGTTCTGCGGCATCGGCCTTTCGCTGGCGGCGGGGCGCACGATTGTGAAGAAGACACCGGAGCAGCTCGCCGAAGTCGCAGTTGCCGCCAAGGCGCTCGACGGCGCCGTCGATGCGACGCTTACCACCGGCAGCTCGCACGGCGTCGATCGCGGTGCACGGTATGTCGCCCGATGCGGTCAGGCGGTCAAGCGCGCAGCTGGCCTGCCGGTCGAGGTGCAGTTCGAGCCGCCGGCAGATCTCGGCGTACTCGATCAGGTCGGCGACATGGGTATCGACTCGGTCGGCATCCACATCGAGACGTTCGATGCGAAGGTGCTGGCGCATGTCGCGCCGGGCAAAGCGCGGACCGGAATCGAACGCTACTTCGAGACCTGGGAGCGCGCGGTCGAGATCTTCGGGGAAGGCCAGGTCTCGACGTACGTGATCCTCGGGATGGGCGAAGATCCCGAGCTCACGGTGGAGGGCTGCCGCCGTGCAATCGACATCGGCGTGTACCCGTTCGTTGTCCCGCTGCGCCCGGTGGCGGGCAGCCTCATGCAGGACGTGCTGCCGCCCCCGGCTGCGTACACGGACCGCATCTATCGCCGCGTGCTGGCATATATGAACGAGCGTGGCCTTCGTCCGAGCACAGCCGGCTGTGCGCGCTGCCAGGCTTGCTCGGCCGTGCGCAGCATCGAGCCGCTGCTGCAGATCGGGTCCCGGGCCCAGTCATGACGCTTTCCGAGGCGACGCGCACGGCCGGTGCACTGCTCACCTGCGAGCCGGCGCGATCGGTCTCCGAGATCGCGGATCATCATGCGATCAGGCACCAGGTGTTCGTCCTGGAGCAGGCGATCTTCGCGGGTTCGGATGTCGACGCCCGCGACGACGACCCCGTTACGACTCGCGTGCTCGGCCGGTGCGACGGTGTCGCGGCGGGCAGCGTGCGGCTCTACGAGCTGGAGCCGGGGCTTTGGCAGGGCGACCGGCTGGCTGTGCTGGCGCCGTACCGGGTGCTGGGGCTCGGTGCTCCGCTGGTGCGATGTGCGGTCGCACTCGCCGGGGCGCACGGCGGGTCGACGATGGTCGCGCACATTCAGCTGCCCAACGTCGCGTTCTTCACGCGGCTCGGCTGGCGACTGGACGGCGAGGTCGAAAGCTACGCCGGACTCCCCCATCAGCCGATGTCGATCGACCTGCCACCAAGGGCAACGGGGGCGCGCATCGCGCAAGAACTCCTCGAGGGGATTCGCCACAAGCGGTGAGCGGGCCTGGGCGACCAACAACGCGATGAGCGCCCGCCCCTAAGAACCAAGGTGACCGAGGAAAGCCGATCCACAGCGCGATGAGCGCTCGCGCGAAGAGCCCCGCCGCCGCGGCGCCGCCCGCGCCGGAAGGCGCGGAGCGGAGATCGAGATCGGCCCGAGCGGAGCGAGCGGTCGGGCTCGAGATCCGCCCAGGCGGGATTAACGCAGCCCGGTCACGCTGGTGACGCGGAGGTCCAGAACGTCCGCGCGCTCGGAGCCCTGCCGGATCGCCAGCACCCCGGAGTCGTCGATCTCGCCGACCACGGCGGCGGCGAGCCCCCGGTCGGTGAAGGCGTGGAGGCACTCCGCTTCGCGGCCCCGCGGCGCGCAGAGCAGGAACGCGAAGGCCGGGAAGCAGGCGAGCCACGCGTCCAAGGCGACGTCGCGTGGGCGCGGGACGGCGTCAAGGTCGACGGTGACGCCGGCGCGACTCCATTCCAGCAGCATGGCCAGCGACCCGACCAGGCCGGCCATGCTGACGTCCTTGGCTGCGACGCACGAGCCGGACTCGGCGACCGTGGCGAGCACGCGCACGTCCGCACCTAGCTCGTCGCCGCGTTCGGCGAACGAGGCAAAGAATGGGAAGTCGCTGCGCATCGCACCCTGGGTGCAGCACGCGACGATCAGTGCCTGACCGGGGGCGACGTGCGTTGCCGATAGCACGCGCCGCGCCCGCCCGACGCCGAACGCGGACAGCGCCGGTGCGCCGTCATGGCGGGTGAGGTGCCCGCCGAGCAGAGGAACGTCGTAGATGCGGCAGCCTTCGCGCATGCCTCGCAGCGCCTCGCGCGCGGTGGCGTCGTCGGCGACGATCGTGTCGACGATGCCGAGTGGGGTGGCACCCATGGCAGCGAGGTCGTTGACGTTCGTGAGCACTGCGGCCAGCCCGGCACCGTACGGGTCGGCCGCTACAAAGGCCGGCAGCAGCGCCTCGCCACAGCCGATGACCTGAGCGCCGTCGGCATCGGCATCGACCACGGCGCCGTCGTCACCCGGTCCGGACAGCCAATCGCCCGTGCCGAATATCTCGCCGATGAGCCCGATCCCGCCCTTCGCGCGCAGTGCCGGGCTCGTCCGCAATGCGGCGGCCAGCGCCTCGAGGTCGGCCGCGGAGAGCGCTGAACCAGCCACCGTCGCTCCCTTGTCGGAAAGTGAACGAAACATTTAGCATAGGCCACGTGGGGCGTCCCGACTTCTTGGATCTGCCCGCCCGCCAGGACAAACCCCGAGCGGCCGGGCTCACCCATGTGCTGGACAACGGAGCGAGCGCGGTGCACACCGCCGGAACCCTTGCCGCAGCCGAACCGTACATCGACGTATGGAAGTTCGGCTGGGGGACGGCGTACCTCGACCGTGCACTCGATGACAAGCTCGACCTGCTCGCCCGGAATGATGTGCTTGCGTGCATCGGCGGCACGCTGCTCGAGATTGCCTGGGCGCAAGGCAAGGCGGCCGATTGCCTCGCCTGGGCGCGCGAGGCCGGGTTCGACGCGGTCGAGGTGTCGCGCGGGATCGTGTCGATGACGATCGACGAGAAGCGTGAACTGATCCGGGCCGCCGCGCGATCGTTCGTGGTGCTTTCGGAGGTCGGCCGCAAAGATCCGCATGACAACCTGTCGCCGCAGCAATGGACGAATGAGGTTGCCGCCGACCTGGACGCCGGCGCGCGCTGGGTGATCGCCGAGGGCCGCGAGAGCGGCAGTGTGGGGCTGTACCGCCCAGACGGTCGCGTCCGGGACGACATCGTGGCGGCCGTCGTGCGCGGCGGCGGCATCGAGTGCGTCCTGTTCGAGGCCCCACGCAAGGCCCAGCAGAGCTGGTTCATCCGTGAATACGGCCCGGACGTGAATCTCGCAAACATCGCGATGACCGACGCGCTCGCACTCGAAACCCTGCGCCGCGGGCTGCGGGCCGACACCTTCGAGCTGAGCCATCAATGGCTGCCGGCCTGAGCGATTTCCCCGAGCGCAACCTGGTGCCGGGCGAGTACCGCGGCGTCGCGGTGGCTCATGTCGACGGACAGCTGGACGAGCCCTCGCTGCGCGGGCACTTCGTCGGCCGCGAGGCGTACCGGCGTACCAGATTCATCGTCGTTCGAAACACCGACGGGACCGCGATCATCCGGGTGCGCAAGCAGAACAACGAGGCGCTGTTCGCCGCAATCACGGAGGTCGAGCTGGTCGCGGGCGCCGACGAGTGCGGGTATCTGCACTGCCCGGACGTCGACACCGGCGTGCCGTCGGCGTTGGCCGCGGCTGCGGCCGCAGGCGTCCCCGGTAAGCGAGCCGCTGTGGTGCAGGGACGCTACGAGCACGTCAACTTCATCGTCGCCCCCGCGCCAATACGAGTCACGGTCCGCGAGGTCGTCCCGCCGCAGCCGCCGAAGCTGCTCGATCAGGCACAGCGGGTGCTCGACGTGGTCGAGAACCTGCCGCCGATGGAACTGGTTGCCGATCTCGTCCGGCTGGACGATCTGGCGGCTAGTCGTCCGTCCGACCGGTACTTGGTTCCGTGCCGTGGCGGTGGATTCGGCTCTCCCGGCGCGCAGACCAGCTACCTCGACGAGCGGCCCACCCACCAGCAATGGACCCTCGTCGGCTGTGAGCGATCGCAGCAGATCCACGAGTGGTTCTACGGCAGCCGGGCCGACCAGCTCGACATCTGCCCACGCGCCCGGCCGGCGATCGCCGGTCCGCTGCTGACGAAATGCTGCCTGCTCGAGAAGGACATCGTCGTCGAGGCCGGCCACGTGATCGTTCCGTGGGGCGCCTCGCTGGAGCAGATCGGTGCGGCGCTAGCGGCCCTGGCGAAAGCATGGGAGCCGGCATGGGCGCCCGCCTGACCGATTCTCGCCAGTACGCCCATCTGTGGGGCACGGCCGAGCTGAGGGCGCTCTTTGACGAACCTGCCCGATTGCAGGACTGGCTCGACATCCTGACCGCATTGGCGGCGGCGCAGGCCCGGCTCGGCATCATCCCGGCCGAGTCGGCAGAGCTGATCGCGAAGCACGCCGACGCGACGCGCCTCGATCTCGACTACATCGCCGAGCAAACGCGGGTCACCGCACACTCCACGCTCGGCCTGATCCGCGAACTGCAGCGCGTGCTACCCGAGCCCGCTCGCGAGCACGTCTACCTCGGCGCGACCGTTCAGGACGTCACCGACACCTGGTTCGCGCTCGTGATGCGACGAGTGGGCGGGCTGGTGTGGGGCGACCTGCGCGCACTCGAGGAGTCGCTGCTCGAACTGGCCGAGCGGCATCGCAGCACCGCGATGCTCGGCCGCACGCACGGTCAGCCGGGGGCGCCGATCAGCTTCGGATTCAAGGTCGCATCCTGGGCCGACGAGGTACGCCGTCACGTGGATCGGCTGGCGGAGGCGCGCCCCCGCTGGCTGGTCGGCCAACTCGCCGGTGCCGTCGGCGTCCTCGGCTTCTTCGATCCGGACGGGTTGCGGCTGCGCCAGGAGTTCTGCGCGGAACTCGGCCTGGCCGACCCGGGCATTTCCTGGCTGACGGCTCGCGACCGCATCGCGGAGTTCGGCACGGTGCTGACACTCGTGTGCGGGACGCTGGCCCGGATAGGCACCGAGGTGTTCGAGCTCTCGCGTCCGGAGATCGGCGAGCTACGCGAACCGACGACGTCCGAGGTGGTCGGCAGTATCACCATGCCGCACAAGCGAAATCCTGAGGCCAGCGAGCACCTGGACACTCTCGCCCGCCTGGTGCGCGCGCACGCCGGGGTGCTCGTCGAAGGCACGGTCGGCGCGCACGAACGCGACGGTCGGGCCTGGAAGGCGGAGTGGGTGGCGCTCCCCGAGGTGTGCCTACTCACCGGCGTCGCACTGCAGACCGCGCGCGGGCTGGTGTCCGGCCTGATCGTCGACCCGCAAGCGATGCTTGCCAATCTGCACCGCTTCGGTGACCTTCCGGCGTCCGAACGGGTGCTGGCCGGGCTGTCGCAGCGGCTGGGCAAACACCGTGCGCAGCAGTTGTTGCACGAGCTGCTCATCGCGGACGGTGCCCGTGACGTCGGTGCGGCTGTAGTGGCGGCCGGCGCCGCGACCGAAAGCGAGGTCCGGCAGTGGACGGAAGGCTGGCCGATTGACGCCGCCGCGGCGATGACGGACATCGTCGTGCGACGAGCCCGCGAAGCCCGCCGCGCTGAGCCCGCGTCATGGCCGTGACGTTTCCCCGATTCCCGCTGGCGGCGTTGCCGACGCCGCTGACCCGCGCGCACCGGCTGGAGCGGGCGCTGGGCGCCACCCCGATCTGGATCAAGCGCGACGACCTCACCGGATTCGCAACGGCGGGCACGAAGGCGCGCCCCCTTGAGTTCCTGATCGGCGACGCGCAGGCATCGGGTGCCACCGTCGTCGTGGCGACCGGCGCCCCGTCCTCGAACTTCTGCGCAGTCGCGGCGCTGGCTGCGCGCGCGGCAGGGCTCGACTGTCACGTGCTCTACGCCGGCGACCGGCCCACCCCGGCCCCGTATCCGGTGCGGCTCGCGAGCGCTGCCGGAGCGCGACTCTGCTTCGATCCGACGCTCCGGCGCGACGATCTGGATGATGCCGTCGTCACGTACGCGGCCGGCCTGGGGCGCGCTGCCTACCCGCTGCCGCGAGGTGGCGCGACGCCCGTGGGTGCGCTGGGCAGCGCCGGCGCCGCGGCGGAACTCGCCGACCAATTCGAGGACCAGCCTGCGACCGTGGTCATGGCCACCGGATCAGGTGGAACCCAGGCCGGGTTGGTCGCCGGGGTGGTGCGGTTCGGCCTGCCGTTTCGGGTGATCGCGGCATCGGTGAGCCGGCCGGTGACTGAGGCAAGCACCCAGGTGCTGACCACGGCGCGCGGATGTGCGCGCCTCATGGGGTCGGCCGAGCCCACTGCGGCCGACGTCGACATCCGTGACGGGGTCGGCCCCGGCTTCGGCATCGCCGCCGACGACGACCGGCGCAGCGCCGCCCTGGCGCTGTGGCACGAAGGCCTGTTGCTGGACGACACCTACACCGCCAAGTCGATGACGTTGCTGCGGGAGTTGGTGCGGACGGGCGTCGACGGCCCGATCGTCTTTTGGCATACGGGAGGGCACGCGGCGGCCGTGCCGCGAGGAGGGCGCGAATGACCCGTCGAAGTGGCCCGCCGGTGGGATCGGCGGCGCCGGAACTGATCGAGTCGGGCTTCACGCTGGAGAACGACGACGCCCCGTTCCTGCACCAGGGCCTGAACATCGCCGACATGGCGCATGTCCTCGACCTGCTGCGGCGCGGCACCATTCCGCGACATGCTGCCCGCCAACTGCTCGGTCTGCTGCTGGAGATCTACCCGACGGATGCCGACGACTTTCCGTACAACCCGGCGTTCGGTGAGCCCTACAACTCGCGCGAGCGATTCTTCGTCGAGAGGCTGGGCGATGTCGCGGGGTGGCTGCATGCCGGGCGTCCTCGGCGCGAGGCCGCCCGGATCGCGTTGCGGCTGTGCCTGCGCGACCAGCTGCTGGAACTGGTTGCCGAGATCGCGCGGTCCGCGCGTGAGGCAGCTGATCTTGCCTCGGCACACACCACGACATTGATGCCCGACCAGACTTACCTGCAGCAGGCGCAGCCCTCGACGTTCGGCCACTACGTGCTGTCATTCGCCTACCCGGTACTGCGTGACGGCGCCCGGCTGCTCGATGAGCTGGACTGGGTCAACTGCAGCCCCGGCGGGGCCGGATGCGTCAACGGCACCCGGCTGCTGGACGACCGCGGCTTCATCGCGCGAGCGCTCGGTTTCGACGACGTCATCGAGCACACCCGCGACGCGATGTGGCAGATCGACGGTCTGATCCACATCCTGGCGAGCGCTGCCAGCCTGCTCTCGACACAGAGCAAGCTCGCCGAGGACCTGGAGATCTGGTCCAGCAGCGAATTCGACTTCGTCGACCTCGATGACGCCTACACCAGATCGAGCATCTTGATGCCGCAGAAACGGAACCCGTACTCGCTCGCCATCGTGCGCGGCGCCTCGGGCGTGCTGATCGGGCGGCTGAGCGGTTTCCTCGCCGTCGCCAAGAGCCCATCGGCACGCAGCGACAACCTGATCTTCGCCTACGGCGAGGTGCCGCGCGCGCTGGACCTAGCCATCCGAGTTACCCGCCTTATGTCCGGGGTGGTGCGCACCTTGCGGGTCAACGGCCGCCGGATGCGCGAAGAGCTCGACGCCGGATATACCCAAGCGACCGATCTCACCGAATACATCGTGCAGGTCTGCGACGTGGATTACCGCAGCGCCTACGTCGTCGTGGGCAACACGGTCCGGGAAGCCAGCAAGCGCGGAATCGCCGGCAAGGACATCACCGGCGAGCTGCTCGACGAGATTGCGCTTGCCGAAACGGGTCGGAGTTGGGGGCTGGCCGACCGCGACCTGTCGAGCATTCTCGATCCGATGAACATCGTCGCGACTCGCTCTGCCACCGGCGGCGCCGCGCCGGCCGCGGTGACAACGATGATCGCCCACTGCCGCGAGCGCGCCGACGAACTTGCCGCGGCAGTCACTGCCCGGCGCGCTGATCTGCAGGACGCGATCGAAGCGTTGCTCGTCCAGGCGCGCGCCACCGCCGAGGAGAAGGAGACGCCATGACCCAAGATGCCGTTCACCTCCCCGACGAGATGGCTGTGATCAACATCGGGCTGCCGTTGTTCGCTGACGCGGTGCGCGATCAGGGCAAGCCGGTGCAGCAACTCGACTGGCGCATCCCTGCTGGCGGCGACGCCAACGTCGTGGCTGCGCTCGAGCAGCTCTACAGCGTGCGGTCCGAGTCGATCGACCGGGCGAATGCGGAGGTACTCCGCCGGCTCGATCAGGGCGTGCCGGTGCTCGTCGGCGTCGCCACAGCCGGCGACGTCATGGATCGACTCACCGACCGGACGTTGCTGCATTGTGGACCGCCCATCGCATGGGACGCAGTCTGCGATCCGCTGCGGCGCTCGATGCGGGCGGCGACCGTCGCGGAGGGTTGGGCGGCGGACGTGGCTCAGGCCGACCGGCTCCTCGCCGACGGCGACGTGCAGCTGGCCCCCGCAATCGATCACGGCGCCGTCGTCCCGATGGCCACGGCGTTAGGCCCGTCAACGGCAGTGTTCGTCGTCGAGAACCATCAGGGCGGCACCCGCGCGTATGCGCCGATCAACCAGGGCCCCGGGGAGACGGCGTGGTTCGGGCGGGAGACTTCGGCCGCAATCGCGCGACTGGAGTTCCTGCGCGACGTCGCCGGCCCGATGCTCCGCGAGGTCGTCAACGCGGCCGGCCCGATCGACCTGCTTGCGCTCGCCGCGCAGGGCGTGCAGATGGGCGACGACATACACATGCGTACCCAGGGCACGACCAGCCTGCTGATTCGCAATCTGCTGCCGTACCTCGCGGCACTGCCCGACGCCGGACGTGTCGAACTGGCGCGCTTCCTGTCCGGCAACCACCTGTTCTTCCTGAACCTCGCGATGGCCGCGGCCCGGTCGCTGACCATGGCTGCCGAACAGGTGCCCGGGTCCAGCATCGTGACGACGATGTGTCGTAACGGCACGACGTTCGGGGTCCGTCTGGCCGGCAACCCGACGATGTTCATCGCTGACGCTCCGCCCGTCGGCGACGCGATGTACTACCCGGGATACGACGCCGAGAGCGCAGCACCCGACATCGGCGACAGCGCCGTCCTCGAACTGGTAGGACTGGGCGGTGCCGCCGCCGCAGGGTCGCCCGCCGTGGCCGGCTTCCTCGGCGGCCGGCTCTCCGACGCGATCGCGGTGACTGAGGACATGGCACTGATCTGCGCGGGTAACAGCAGCCGATTCCAGTTGCCGACATGGGACT